>DYST01000004.1:0-11027 GCA_020726325.1 Thiomicrospira cyclica
AAATTGGTGAAAAGAAAAAGGGTGATTTAGCAGATCTTTATGTTTATAAGTTTCGTAGTCAGGGTCAATTGTATTTACTCGGTTATACATTAAGTGAGCGAGTAGAAATTATTTATTTAGAGTCTGTCGGTTCTCACGAAAACTTCTACCGTGACTTAAAGGGGCTTTAAATTGACAAGCTACCATAAGGAAAATCCATGTCATCTGCCTTATTAACGGTACAAAACCTATCTATTAGCCTAGCTGATGGGCGCAAGCTCGTTGACGATGTTACTTTTTCGATAGCACAAGGTGAAATTTTTGCCCTCGTGGGCGAGTCTGGTTCTGGTAAGTCGTTAACAGCGTTATCGATCATGCGTTTATTGCCAAATAATATGCGTTTGACTGGTAGCGTGCTGCTAGAAGATAAAACCATCACTGAATTGCCTGAAAAGCAGATGCTATCGATTCGAGGTGGACGCATTGGCATGATCTTTCAAGAACCGATGACGGCCTTAAATCCGCTGATGCGCGTGGGTACGCAAATTGCCGAGGTGTTACCACTGCACACCACTTTGCGCGGACAAGCACAGCGCAAGCGGGTAATAGAACTGCTAACGGAAGTTGGGATTCCTCACCCAGAAGAACGTCTAAATTGGTATCCGCATCAATTATCTGGCGGACAAAAACAACGGATCATGATCGCCATGGCGTTGGCAGGTGAGCCCGAGTTGTTGATTGCCGATGAACCTACAACCGCTCTAGACGTGACCATTCAAGCGCAAGTGCTCGATTTGCTGTTGTCGATTCAAAAATCACGCGGTTTAGCGGTGCTTTTTATTACCCATGATATGGGCTTGGTTGCACAATTGGCGCATCGGGTAGGGGTGATGTTACAGGGAAAACTTCTTGAAGTGCTTCCTGTTGAAGACTTTTTTAAATCAGCGCATCACGACTACACCAAACGCCTAATTGCCAATGCATTACCAACACAAAAATTCCGTCTTGCTATCCAAGATAGTAGGGTATTAACAACCGAAGGATTGCGCGTTGCCTTTGCAGGTCGGCGCAAAGGCTGGTTGCTACGCAAACAACCCGATACTGTTGCGGTCGATGGCATTGACTTGCACATTGCTAAAGGTGAAACGCTTGCCTTGGTTGGAGAGTCTGGCTGTGGCAAAACAACTTTGGCACAAGCATTATTACGTCTGATTCCAGCACAGGGTCAGGTATATTTTTTGGGACAATCCTTATTAGCGTTAAATGAATCTGCCATGCGTTCGGTGCGCCAATCCTTACAAGTGGTATTTCAAGATCCATATGGTGCTTTTAATCCGCGCATGACGGTGGGTAAGATTATTCGAGAGGGCATGGATAGCTTAGATGTTGGTGTGGCTGAACATAGAGCGGCGCGCGTGGCTGAGTTGTTGACCTTGGTTGGCTTAGACCCTTCGCATCAACATCGCTATCCGCACGAGTTTTCGGGTGGACAGCGTCAGCGTATTGGCATTGCGCGCGCTTTGGCGGTCGAACCGAAACTGATTATTTGTGATGAGCCAACCAGTGCCTTAGATGTCACCGTGCGTGGTCAAATTTTAGATTTACTCGATGAGTTGCAACAAAAAATGGGCGTGTCTTATTTGTTCATTACCCACGACTTATCCATTGTGCCGCGTATCGCGCACCGCGTTGCGGTAATGCAAGCGGGTAAAATTGTGGAAATGGGTAATACAGAGCAGATATTACATTATCCTCAGCAAGCATACACAAAAGCCTTATTAGCCAGTGCACCGCATCGCTATTTACAAGCACGATTAGCCTAAAATTGGATCTTTTGAAACTTAAGTACCATTAAGAATCGATTGCATTTCTAACAGCATCCTCGATATCGCCACGATCATAACGCATCGTCGTTTGCACATTAGCATGACGTGCAACCACTTGTGTTATGCGTGGATTAATACCTTTATCCAATAAATTGGTGATTAAGGTGCGACGCATATCGTGAGGCGAGGGTAGGCGGTCAGGATCTACGCCAGCATCAAAAGCTGTTTTTTTGATAATCGTCCAAACTGTATTGCCAATAATTCCATTTAAGTGTTTGATGTTTCCATTTTTTTCAATTTCACCAAATAAATAATCTCCCTTAATATTCTGTCTGAGACATTCTTCTAACCAAGCCGTTAAATGCGGTAAGGCTGTCGCTGCTAAAGGTAGTGTTTGTTGTTTATTACCTTTACCAATAACCGTATAACTGGCATTATATAAATCAATATCATGGCGTTTAAGTTGTGCAATTTCTGAACGACGCAAACCCGCAAAAAGACCTAAAGCCAAAATAGCGGCATTACGTTTGCTGCGAGCGATATTGGGATCATTCGTACAAACTGTAAATAAAGCATCTGCTTCTAAATCGCTAATGGCGCGACCACTAGGTACACGAGAACCTTTACGACCTTGAACCGCTTTAATCTTGCTATAAGTATCACCATCCATTAATCCCAACATCCAACATTGCTTACTAACGCCTTTAATAACCGCTAAATAGGCATTAACGCTGGTATAAGCTAACTTTTCTTCCAATTCGGTCATAATGCTTAACGTTTTACTATAAGTCATTTCATGCCACGGATAAGATTCAACATTATTGATATTTTCAAGTGCAGCAATACGTTTAGTTAATTTATCCACTTGAGCGCGTGAATTTTTACTTGCCAATGACAAACGATAGAGTTGAACGGGGTTCATATTTTTTCACCTTTAACCATAACACCTAAATATAAAATTACTACTTACTTAAAAAAACATGCACTAAAGAAAAAAACAAACTGCATTCATCAGCAAAATAAAAACAACAATTATCGACTAAATGCTGAGTTTTTTGAATTATACACTAATCACAAGTGTAAATATACATTATCGCTTGTGATAATTAGACTTGTTTGTAGACTCTATCGTTAGTATCATTTCAATTATGATTTAAACGCTAAAGGTTAATTTCTGAAAACTCTAATTCTAGGTGGCGTAAAG
Source organism: Thiomicrospira cyclica (assembly GCA_020726325.1). GTDB lineage: Bacteria > Pseudomonadota > Gammaproteobacteria > Thiomicrospirales > Thiomicrospiraceae. The sequence continues at coordinate 3,010 of DYST01000004.1, forward strand.
TCTGGCAAAAGCAAATTTGCAGAACACATAGCAGCCACAAACAATAAACACGTTACCTACATTGCGACTGCACAAGCATGGGATGATGAGATGAATACGCGTATTGCTGCACACAAAGCACAACGCCCTAAAACTTGGCATATAATCGAAGAACCTCTGTATATCGCGCAAGCCTTAAAAAATGCAGATAAACCAAATTCGATCATTCTAGTCGATTGTTTAACTTTATGGGTTACTCAATTATTATGTCATGAAAACGCAAATTTAATCACACAAGAAATCACACAATTTCATAAAATATTGCTACATCTTAAGGCAGATCTAATTTGTGTTAGCAATGAAACGAATATGGGAATCATACCAATGGATGCTTTAAGTCGTCGTTTTTGCGATGAAACAGGAAAACTACATCAACAACTTGCCACATCAATGGATAATGTCATATTAACCGTAGCAGGATTACCACTTTATGTTAAAGGAAAAGCCTAATGAATTGGACAACCTCTCCTTGTGCCGCACTCAATGCTAATGCACAACACGAAGCAGAAGCACATCAAGCGCAACTCACCAAACCAACTGGTTCTTTAGGACGTTTGGAGCATATTGCGATTCAACTCGCGGCAATGCAATCTACGGCAAAGCCACATATTAAAAAACCTTATATTGCTGTTTTTGCTGGCGATCATGGCATTGCTATCGAAGGCGTTTCAGCGTTTCCACAAGTGGTTACTGGTGAGATGATTCGTAACTTTGCGCGTGGTGGTGCTGCGATTAGTGTGTTAGCAAAAGCACAAGACGCAACATTATCTGTTATTAATTGTGGTACCGCCTACCCCATTGAATCACTGGAAGGCGTACTTGATTTTAGTATTGCCGCTGGTACTGCCAACTTTTTACAAAGTGCTGCCATGACAGCAGAACAATGCGCGATAGCCCTTTCTATTGGTAAAAAAGCAGTTGAAACTGCACTGGAACAAGGCGCGGATATTTTTATTGCTGGTGAAATGGGTATTGCCAATACCACATCAGCATCCGCTATTGCTTGCGCCTTACTCGATCGAACTGCCGCAGACTTAGCAGGAAACGGAACAGGCATTGATGCTGCAACCCTTGATCATAAAGTTAAAGTGATTGCTCAAGCACTGAGACGACATAATACCGAACTCACGAGTCCGCTGGCTATATTACAACACTTGGGCGGATTTGAAATTGCAGCAATTACAGGTGCTTATCTTGCTTGTGCAAAAGAAGGATTACCCATAATCGTTGATGGTTTTATTAGTTCTGTCGCAGCATTACTTGCTGTTAAACACCATCAAGAAGTACAACAATGGATGTTTTTTTCCCATGCAAGTGCTGAGCAAGGTCATAGTATTATTATGCAAGCACTAAATGCACATCCCATACTTGACCTAGAAATGCGTTTAGGTGAAGGCTCTGGTGCAGCGACCGCATTAGCGATTATCAAACTTGCTTGCGAATTACACAATAATATGGCGACATTTACCGAGGCTAGTGTATCTGGTGCAGGGATATGAATTTTATTGAACGACCGATTAATAACTCTGTACAACAGCACTTACTCAATCAGCAACACCCAGCTTGGATAGCAAATTTAGTTGCAAGGCGTTTGCATAGCAGTACTGAAGCTGATGTGCTACTCAATGCAGCCTTATCGGGACTCACTAATCCTAATGACTTACCCGATATGTCAACGGCTGTTATGCTATTGATGAATGCTATTAAAAAACAAAAGCAAATTATTTGTGTCGTCGATTATGATACCGATGGCATTAGTTCGGGTGCAATCTTACAAGAAGGGCTTTCTGCTTTAGGGGCTAAAGTCAGCGTTATGGTCACCAATCGACACGAAGATGGTTACGGTTTTTCGGCAGGTGCTTGTAATAAAGTTTTAGCCTTGAACCCCCTGCCCGACTTATTGATTACTGCCGACCTAGGATCATCAGACGGCATTCAAATTGCCCGTTTGCAAAATGAATACCAAGCACACGGACAATACATTGAAATCATTGTTACCGATCATCACCATATCAGCACTGCCACACCGCCAAAAACAGCCGATGCCTTTATCAATCCACACCGAACCGATATTGAACATGGCTATCACCATCCAATTTGTGGCGCAATGGTGGCATGGAATCTTGTCGCTGCGCTGCGTGGGCAGCTTAAAGCTGATTACAAGGTAACGCAGTTACTCGATTTGGCAGCAATTGCTACAGTTGGCGATATGGTAAATTTATCTGACCCCATTAATCGTGCTGTCGTTAAGCATGGTTTGACATTGATTAATCAGCGTCAACGTCCTGCATGGCAATTATTAGCTGAACAACTTGGTAATGATTCACCGATGCGCGAAGATACCATTGGTTTTCAAATATCGCCACGTATTAATGCCTTATCTCGCATGGGTGATGATGGACACACCGCCCTTAAATGGCTGACAACGCACGATATGCGTGTTGCCCAGCAAAGTTGGCTTATTATGAATCAAAATAATGATGATCGCAAAGATGAACAAGCTTTATGCGAGAGCTTAGCTCTTGAGCAAGCAGAACAACAAGTTGCAGAAAATCGCTTTATTATTATTGCCCATGTACCAGAGGCAAGTCATGGTGTTGTTGGATTGGCTGCGGGTCGTATTGCGATGACAACAGGTCGTCCTGCTATTGTTTTTTCTGATACCGACAAGGGGCAATTGACAGGTTCTGCACGCTCTATTTTAGGCTACGATATTCGCGATTTACTCGAGCGAGCTCAAGATTTAACGGGTTTACTGAGTAAATATGGCGGTCATGCTGCCGCTGCAGGTTTAACACTCAATTGTCATGCTGATTTAGCTCCCTTTACAAAAACGCTTAATCAATTGATTGAGCTCGACTTTGCTCAACAAGCTCCTGAACCTACGGTTTATCATGATGGTGAACTACCCGCCGAACTCACACAACTGCAAGGTTTACAGAAACTTTATCAGCTTGCTCCTTTTGGGCAAGGCTTTGCTCAACCGAGTTTTATGTTAATGGCAAAGATTGATAACTGTCGGGTGATGGGAAAAAGTGGACAACATGCAAAGCTTAATTTGAGCGTTAATAATCAAATGCTTGAAGCTGTTTGGTTTAATACGAATCGCATCCCTAATGTAGGAGAAACACATCGTTTTGTGTTAACTTTAGGCGAAAATAATTTTAGAGGAAAAACTACCTTACAAGCGATGGTACAAGCAAGTGAACAATTTGTTGATTGATATTAAATATACTTGTGCTTTGACAGGTAGCACCTAAATAGGTAGGATATTAAAATATTTAGGTGTTATGGTTTGATTAGTGGCAATTATTTAGCATTTATTGTTCTTACAGGTAAATTAAGTGGCACTAATTTTTCAGCAGCAAGGCTATGTTTCGTGCTCATATCAATGGTTGCGACACTTAAATCATCCTCATCTTCAGCACCCAGTGTCGGATTGCGTTTTAGCCAAACAACCGTATTTTCGGCAAATGGCTGACGCGTAATCAACCAAGCATTATGTTTGTGCAACAATTGCTGATCAATATGGCAAATCGCTGCGACATCATCTAAGCTTTGTCCTTTAGGAGCGACATAAAAGCCATGCGGCTGACAAGGCACTTCAACCCAACGCTCCACCCTCACCTCTTGGCAACCCGATACTAATATCGCGCTAGCAATCAATAACCAACTTCTCACACACACTATTTTTTGCTTCATTTTCCGATTACTTTTTTATCTTTATCAATCAATTTAACCAGTTGTCTTCATAATCTGCCACAATAAAACACCAACGACGGTTAAAGCAACAAATGTCCAGCCCATCGCATCTGCATATTTTTGCATAATTGGCAGAGCACGTACACCACCATATTTCATAATTGCGGCAACAAGATAAAAACGTTTCGCTCGACCAATAAAGGCTATCGCAATAAAGGGTAGTAATGACATATCCATTGCGCCTGCAGTAATGGTAAACAGTTTGAACGGAATCGGTGTAAACGAACCAATCAATACAGCCCAAATACCATATTCAGCAAAAAAATCTTTTGCCTGTTGGTAAGTGCTCATATAACCCCACGGCTCGAAATAGGGCAATAACAAATCAATTGCTAAATAACCGATTAAATAACCGAGCAAACTTCCAACAACTGCTGTCCAAGTTGTCAGCCAAGCCAAACGCCAAGCGTCATCGGGACGCGCAAGCGTCATTGGAATCAATAGCACATCGGGTGGAATCGGAAAAAAAGCCGATTCGGCACAACTCACACCACCTAAATAGTATTTTGCATTTGGCTTTTCAGCCCAGTTCATCGTGCCTTTAAGCAAGCCAGAAAAAATATTCATGCCCTATCCTATTGTTTGTTATTAGGTTGCCAATCATAGAAAGTGATTCACTTGCGTTTTAAATTTAGCATGTAACATTGCTTCAAAAATAATCAATAAAAAAGCAGCACAGTGTGCTGCTTTTTTAGCGACATAACACCCAACTTGTTGGCAATTATACCCCAAATTCACCTTTAACTTGTGCCGTCCATTGTGCAACACGTTCAGCTGTTAATTCGGCTTGTTGATCTTCATCAATGCCCAAGCCCACAAAGTGTTTGCCATCAGGTGTTAACGCTTTTGATTCATCGAACTCGTAACCTTTCGTTGACCAGTAACCGACCGCTTTAGCACCATTGGCAACAGCAACATCATGCATTAAACCCATTGCATCTAAGAAGTACTCTGAGTAATCGTGCTGATCACCTAAGCCGAAACAAGCGACTGTCTTACCTTTAAAATCAATTGATTGAAATTGTTCCCAAAAATCTTCCCAATGGCTTTGTAACTCGCCATAGTACCAAGTTGGTTGACCTAAAATGATCTGTGTATATTGCGCAAAATCTCCTGGCTTTGCCGTTGCAATATCGTGCAAGGTAACACCATCACCCATTGCATCTGCAATTTGTTGCGCAACGCGCTCTGTATTGCCTGTATCTGTACCGTAAAATAGCCCAATAGTCATTTTTTTTGCCTCAATCATTGTTAACGACGATACTCATCATCGCAGTAAGTAAAAAACTTTTATCTCTAACCATGAAACACCTTAAAAATAAGGCAAACAACAGCTTGATTTAATGTGTTATTATGCACTTTATTTTGGTGAGCTCAATCATTTAATAAGATCACAAAGCTCGATGGCATTATAACATTATTTTATTTTAGCGAATGATTGCCCTAGCTGATTACTTGATATCAGTCAATTCCATATCCACGGTTAGCATCAGCTTAATCCTTATTACTCAGCAGCATAAAAAGTAAACATACTTCGACAATGAAAAAAGACACCATTAACATACTTTATAGCGACAAAGATTGTCTTGTTGTTAACAAACCTTCGGGCATGCTTAGTGTTCCAGGACGTGGCGAACATAAGCAAGATTGCCTTGTTGCGCGTTTGCAAGCTGATTTTACTGGCGCACGGATTGTGCATCGTCTCGATTGTGATACATCAGGGATTATGGTACTCGCAATGCATGCCGAATCCCATCGTCGTTTATCAAAACAATTCGAACTTAGAGCGGTAGAAAAAACCTATATCGCTCGTGTGCAAGGACAGTTACCGAGTACGCAAGGTGGTATCGACTTACCCTTAGCACTAGATTGGCATAATCGCCCTGTCCATAAAGTTGATTTTATTTATGGTAAACATGCACAAACGGCTTGGCAAGTATTAGCGCACGATAAAGAGACAACACTGGTGCGTTTATTTCCACATACAGGACGTTCGCATCAGTTACGCGTGCATATGTTAACGATGGGTTGTCCGATGGTTGGTGATATGCTTTATCATCCGAATCATCAAGCCTATCATCGCATGTGTTTACATGCCGAAATGCTCGCCTTTACTCACCCAGATGAAAACAAGTGGATGCGCTTTGAAACCAAAGCTGACTTTGAATAGGAATGATAACAACATGAAAAAAAATTATTTTTTGCCGTTATTAGTAGTGCTACTGATCTTATCTAACGTAACAATGGCGAGTACGATAAAAGAAAAACTGGATCAAATTAAAAGTTTATCTGTCAAAAACCCAACAGCAGCCCAATCACTGGTTACCGAGTTTGTTCATACACCGCTTGAAAGTTATGCGACGTTTTTATGGTTACACCCTAACGTAACTGATAAACGATTTAATGATGAGATTGCTCAATTTTTAACACGTTTTGCTGATACCAGTTGGGCTGAAAGCATTCGTCAAGAATGGAGTGATCGTCTTGCCAAAAAGCAAGATTGGACTGTCTTACTAAAAAATCAACATTTGCTTCCCAAGGGCAATGCGCGTTGCTGGGTACTAGAAGCCATGCAACAGCAACAGATCGCTGATGAAGATTGGCAGTTAGAAGTGAGTGATGCTTGGCAAACAGACACAGCACCAAGTAATGGCTGTAAAGTTATTTATGATCGTATCGAACGTAGCCAAGAACTTAGCATTGCCCAATGGCAACAAAAACTCGATTTACTCTATTTTCAAAACAAGTATGATGTGATTGCAAATAAACTCGCCTTATTGCCGACCGAGTTACAGGCAGAAACACAACAAAATTTATCTTTATTGACTGCCAATCCAATAACATCAGCGAGTAATTTACTGCAACGTGCCGCAACACAAACACCTGAGCAGCAAGCCGCACATGCTCGTATTTTTATGCGTGTTATGCAACGTGCCGTTAAGCAAAATCCAGAAGCAAGTTTGGCACTATGGCAGGAAGGAAAAGCAATTTTTCACCTTCACCCTTTAGTTACTTTGCCTTTTGAAAAGTCTATTTATCGTCAATTAGCAAAAAAACAGCCCGAACGTGCAAAAGATTGGCTGACACAAATTGATCCTTCGCAACACGATGAAGAAACCTTAATGCCATTAATTCAACAAGCTTGGCGCGAATCGGATTGGGGTGGTTTACGTACTTATTTAGAGTGGTTGCCTGCACAGGAACAAAAAAATGATATTTGGCAATACTGGCTTGCTCGTACTTTAGAAGCGTCTGGATTAGAGCGGCAGGCAAAAGAAACCTATACTCAATTAGCGACACATCGCAGTTTTTATGGTTTTATGGCGGCAGATAAGTTAGGAGTTAACTATCAGCTTAATGGGCAACAGGTTTCTCATGATGAAACACTTAAAGCAGCTCAATCCGCGTTAGGACAACGCTTAAAAGGGCTATATGATGCTGGACTGAAAGAGCTAGCATGGAAGGAATGGAATTTTGCCCGTAATAATGGCAAATTGACTTTATCTGAAATACCGGGATTTTCGCAAGCTGCATTAGGTTGGGGATGGAACACCTTTTCAGCTTTATCACTAGGAACACCAGCACATTGGAACTATATTGATTTACGTTTCTCTATGCCCTATCAAGCATTATTACAAAATAAAACACAACAACATAATATTTCCTTAGCTTGGGCATATGGCATTATGCGTCGGGAAAGTGTTTATTCCGTTGATGCTAAATCTCGTTCTGGCGCAATGGGTTTAATGCAATTGATGCCCAAAACAGCAAAATCTTTAGAGCCTATTAAAAACATCAACGATGTTTATCAACCCGAACTGAATGTTCAGTTAGGCACAAAACTACTATCTCAACTTAAAAATGACTTTGGTGATAATCTTGTGTTAGCGAGCGCGGCCTATAATGCAGGTGGTTTTCGTGTGCGTCAGTGGTTAAAACAAAACCCTCAGATTGCTACCGATCAGTGGATTGAGCTGATTCCCTTTAAAGAAACACGTGATTATGTGAAAGCAGTTATGGAGTATATGCTGGTTTTTGAGCGTTTATCGACAAACATTCAACAAACACGATTAAGTGCTCATTTAGGGAGCGAACCAGAAAAAATTAATGTTGTTGAACGTCATTGTGATCCTAGTATTGAATGGTGTTTGTAAGGTGTTTTTTTAGCCGTTTTTTCTTTTTTAGCATTGTGCTCGGTTAAGATGAGTAGATATAAA
>DYST01000004.1:11127-41381 GCA_020726325.1 Thiomicrospira cyclica
TTTAGCCGTTTTTTCTTTTTTAGCATTGTGCTCGGTTAAGATGAGTAGATATAAAAATATTTAGGTGTTATGGCTTTGAAAAAACAAAAAGAAGAAGACTTGAAACATTATGCAACACTATTTGCAGCCAAACAAAAAATGGCTGCAATTAAGGAGCATATTCGAGCGTTTAATGTCTGGTGGCAACCAAAAGTACTTGAAGCAAAGGTATGGCCACTTCCTGTTGCCGCAAAACCAAGTGCAGAAAATGTACCTTGGATGCCTGCATTAGAACATATTGAGTTTGAAACCTTAACAGGACAAAAAGCGATTGAAGAAACAGCTTTAGCACTGATTAATTTTTATCGCTATCCTGAAGATCCTGCATTAAATATTCGTCGCTGGGCGGGATTTGTTCTGCTGGGCGCACAATTCCGTGCTGAGATGCTCCACTATATTGAGCAAATTAATATCTTAAAAACAGAGCTTATGGATATTTTAAGTGTGATTCCTGATGGCTCGCGACCAGTCGTGCTTAAAAAAACCTTTCCAGGTGAACACATTCTTGCCGCTTATCGTCATATTCACACAGCAACACAGGATGTACGCACCCTTGCCTTTACGTGGCAAGGAAAAGTACCTAAAAACAACCCCATTCTTAAACAAAAATTAATTGAGCAACTTTTGCAAGAACAGCAAACAGCCATCGATCATGAGGATGCGACAACAGCAAGCATTCGCGCTAAAGAAATTGAACTGATTTCGAGCCTTTCTGACAACATCCGATTAATTGAAAGAAAATTATATGCACCAAGTCCGCGTTTACTCGCATTTTATTGCAATAGTCAACAGAAAACTGGCGTTGCCGATGTGATGAATCAAGCCCCACTCCCATTTTTTATGGCTCAAGATGTTCAACCTGAAATTAAACCATTGAACCCTTGGTCTATTGATCAAGAAAAACCAAAGTCAGGTAAACAATCGCTCAGTTACGATGTTTTGTTGCCGAGATTACGCGTTTTTACTTATGCACAAGATATCGACTCTTAATCGATGGTTGTCGCATCTTGCAGCATGAACATATCTAATGTCATTATTATTGTCTGTTACTGGAGTACTCATTGGTACAATTGGTAGCGGTCGAGATATTACCAAACAAAAATATCTTGAAACGGGATGACCCCATGCGCTAATAATAGAGGCAAACGCACTTTTTTAAACTGTGCAGCGACAGCGGTAAGTTGTGCGATTTGCTCCGACTCTGCTGCATCAGACATAAAAGGCGTTTGTTGTTGTTCATAATGCTCAAACAACCATTGAGCCCAATCAGCCGCGTCTTGACTTTCAGTATGATAACGAGCCAATAAAAGTAACTGTTGCAAACGAGAAACCTGCAAACCACAACCAGCAAGCGGACTGGCAAGATAGGCAACACTGCCATCATGCCACGCAGATTGACATAACGCCATATTTAAAGCTTGTGCCGAAAGCCTATTTTTTTCAAACGCATCTAACGATTGTGCAGGATGAATATAACCTACGGCTGTTAAACTGGTCAACAAAGATACTAACGTAGAAAAATTGATCTCAATGCCTTGATTAATCAACTCTCCCCACAAATGAGCAACCCGCTTCGGCTGATAGTTGTCACGCGCTAAAACGCCGATAATGAGTGACACAGGTGCTTCTGGCAAGTCAAACTTACCTAAATCACCCATCAGCTCTAATTCGAGCGTACCGACAGGATGCAGCAATACCAATTGCGTTTGCCATAATCGCGTTTGCTGTTCTTCCAACGATAACCGATTAACCTGCTTACTCCAAATATCACGTCTAAAACCAACATTACGCAAGGTGTCACTATAGCTTTGGCGCAGATTCGTATCATCAATGCCAGCCAGCCAATTTTGTTGCTCGGGTGTTAAGTGAAGTTCGGGTAATAATTCCAAGGCATCAGCAGGACAGACAAAAGACACCCCCGCCTGTGCTAATAAATCGGCTGTATCACTAAAAAGCATCGGCATCCATGCATTGCCTAGGTACTCATGCGCCAAATAGGTCGGATGCTCATTGGCTAAAGACTGCCACCAGTCAATTAATGCTGGTGTATGTTGTACATAGTTACTCATCGGCATCATGCTATTGATAACCGTTAAGGCTGCCATTAAACCGTGGTCTTCGTGATGCTTAAACTGTGCTGCTGTTTGTACAATCAAGCGTTGCATGGGAATTAATGGCGCACGCCCAGGCAAGGTGTTATGCGACAGATAAACAAAGCCATCATCAGCTAAAAACAGACGGATAATGTCAATAATCTGACCACGTATTTCAGGCGCGACCCAACTCCAAACACCATGCAGGGTAATCGTTTGAAATTTTTGTGTATTTTCAGCTAAAAAACCAGCAAAATCGGTTGAATATAGCTGCGTATTATCAATTTTTGCATTAGCTAATCGTGACGATAACTGTGCAACCTGTTCTGGCATAAAATCAACACCAACTTGAAGATCAGAACAACTTGCAGCGGTGATTGCCAATCCTAACCCTTGCCCAAAACCAAGTTCACAATGTGGCAAGGCTTGCGTTTCTTTGCTTGGCGAGGCAAAACCTGCCAGCAAAGCCGTCCAGCGCATTAACAACGGATGTTGTTGACGAAAATAAGCATAAATATACGGACTTTCTGCTTGATAGGCTGCAGCTGGATTAGCAAGGTTCACAACATTAATTCTCTTCAGTTTCGGACGGAATGCGATTGGTTTGCAGTTTCGCCTCGAGCAACTTTTCGACGGCATCAATCCGATCTTTGCAAAACTGATAGGATGCCATCGCCTCATCTACCATTGGCAAAAGCTGGTCAATATCAACTTGATCTTGACGACTGAGTTGGTTAGCAATTTGCTCTAAGCGGGCATAGTGTTCGCTGTAGTTGCTTGTTTTATCTTCTTCTGGCATTAAAGGGCAGTCTCTTCTTGATTAGGTTCGGGCATGACGTGCATTGTCCCATCCTTAAATTCTAAGGTCAATCGTGCTTGTGCTAAGGCTTGACTACGACTGGTAATTAACTTGCCTTGATCGTCACGTACAATCAGATAGCCTAAAGAAAGCAAACGCTTAGGATGATGGCTAGCAACCAGTGTTTGATAATGCGTTAGTTGTTGATGTGCCTTGCCAATTTTAGCTTGAGCGTTGGGAAAAATGCTCGCTTGTAACTGCGTTAACCCTAACCTTGCTTGATGTAATTGATAGTGTGCAACCCATTCAACTTGACGATAAGCATAATTGACACGCTCTGTTTGACTCAAACAACGACGATGTGCCGCTTGTGCTAACTGTGTTTGCAGTTGTTGTGTCATTTGCCGCTGTGTCCATAGCATTTGCTGTGCCTGTTTTTGCAGTGCATAGCGATGGGCTGTAATGGCTTCTTTTTGCGCAAGTAATGCCAGCTGACTTAATTGAACAATTCGCTGCCAACTGGCTTTTGCTTGTTGCGTGCTTTGCACAATCTGGTCACGAATATAAGCAATGACTTTACTGGGGGTGTCAAAACGACGATGTGCCACTTCATCCAAAATTGTGTCATCGCGTTCATGCCCAATTCCTGTTAACACGGCAATCGGAAACAAACAAACACGCTTTGCCAACTCAAAATTATTTAAGAACATTAAATCTTGTTTAGCACCACCACCACGAATGATAACCAGCACATCAAAGGGCGTTTTTTGATGTGCTTGCTCGATGTTTTTTAATGCTGCGAGCATTTCTTGCTGCGTTTGCTGCCCTTGAAAGCTGGCATAAAAATACGCAAACTGGCACAGATGATTTGCTGTTAATAACTGAGCGTCTGCCTGAAAATCGCCCAATCCTGCCGCTTGCGCAGGCGATAAAACAGCAATACGTTGCAAATCTTTGGCGACAATACGCTGCTTATTACGGGTATAAATGCCTTTTTTTTGTAGTTCTGCTCGAATTGCTTGCAACTTAGCTTGTTGATCGCCTAATGTAAAACTGGGATCAATATCCATAATGGTCAGCGATAAACCAAAGCGGGCATGAATACCAACTTCGACCGCCAACAATACCGCACAGCCTACTTGTAACCCCTGCCCTGTTACCGACTCGAACTGAGCAAGTAATCGTGGTGCTTGACTTGCCCAGAGCGTTGCTCTTGCTTGCGCGACTTGCTGACCAGATACCGATTCAGCTAAGGTTAAATAAAAATGCCCTGAGCGTTGATTGAGTTCCGTGATTTCTGCTTTAACCCAAACTCGGTTCGTAAAGGTAGCAACCACACTCTCATGTGCCTTAAGCATAAGTGCCGATAGGCTAATTCCTTTTTCGCTGATTGTCTCTTCCCCACTTTGTAAAAGGGGGGCTAGAAGAGATTGTTGACTCGGCAACCAACGCATAAACGAATCGCTTGCAATGCCATCTGGAACATACCAAGCACGCGCGATCATATCCCAACGTGCGCCGAGCTTTTTGGCTGCGTCTTTTTCCGCAAAAGGAACACTAAGATAGGTGCGCTGATTCATCATGTTATTTTATGTACTCAATCCAATTTTCATACTGCTTATCATAACGCATCCAATCGACTTTTTTACGACTAGGCACGCGCTCTCTTTTTAACAGACCATCTTGCAATAGCACCAACTGGGTCAATTCTGTTATAATTGCAAAAGTTTTTTGTTTATCCACATAGGAGTCACCCACGATGCTGCTAAGCACATACCTCAAGCAAAATGCAGATGCTGACCTGTCTTATTTATTAGATAACGTCATGATTGCCTGCAAAGACATTGCCTTCCGTCTGAACCAAGGTGCACTAGCTGGCATTTTGGGTGCTGCTGGCACTGAAAACATTCAAGGAGAAGATCAGAAAGCGTTAGACGTTATCTCTAATGACCTCCTAAAAGATACGCTATTATCTTCTGGTGTGGTTCGTGGTATCGCTTCTGAAGAAGAAGATTTGCCCGTTGCTGGTTCTGCTGACGGCAAATTCTTGGTGTTGTTTGACCCACTAGATGGTTCTTCTAACATTGATGTTAACTTATCTGTTGGTACAATCTTCTCTGTATTGTTAGCTGCCGATGGCGCTGACGGTGGCGCAGAAGCGACTTACTTACAAGCTGGTCGCAAGCAAGTAGCGGCAGGTTATGTACTTTATGGCCCTTCTACTTTGTTGGTCATGACATTAGGTAAAGGTGTTGATGTATTCACTTTAGACACTAAAATTGGTGAATTCGTATTAACACGCGAACAAATCAAAGTACCCGAAACAACAAAAGAATTTGCCATTAACATGTCTGTTCAACGTTTCTGGGAAGAACCAATGCAACAGTACATTAGCGACTGTATCGCTGGTGAAACAGGTCCTTTGGGCAAGCGTTACAACATGCGTTGGGTTGCATCTATGGTTGCCGAAGTGCACCGTATTTTAACCCGCGGTGGTATCTTCATGTATCCTTGGGATAACCGTGAAGTTGGTAAGGCTGGTAAATTGCGTTTGATGTACGAAGGCAATCCAATGAGCTTCTTAATCGAACAGGCTGGTGGTCTATCGACTACACCACGTGAAAATATCATGGATATTAATCCAGAAAAAATCCACCAACGTTGTGGTGTGGTTTTGGGTTCGAAGGAAGAAGTTAAGACAGTTCAGAAATACTACGGCATGTAATTTAAGTCTACTGCGCAGCCATCTTGCGTTGTTGCTGCGGTGCTCACACAGCGTCATGTACAAAAGTACACTCCTTGTGTTGCGCGTCTTGCGCCTAGCAATTTTGGCTGTTCATAACGGCTTCAGCAAAAAATATGCTAAAGAATATCCCCGCTATGCGGGGGTTTTTTTGATAACAAATGACGAAAGGAATTCAAATGAGTTTTGCAGATATTACAGCGGGTAAAGTACCTGATGAAATGAACGTGATTATCGAAATCGCTGCCAATTCAAGTCCAATCAAATACGAAATCGATAAAGAAACCGACGCATTATGGGTTGACCGTTTCATGGCAACAGCCATGTTCTACCCTGCAAACTACGGTTTTGTGAACCAGACGCTCGGCTTAGATGGTGATCCTGTTGACGTGTTAGTCGTCACGCCTTATCCATTACAACCTGGTTGTGCGATTCGTTGCCGTCCTGTTGCTGTTTTAAAAATGACGGATGATGGCGGTCAGGATTCTAAAGTATTGGCTGTTCCTGTCGATAAGCTCACCCCCATCTACAAAGAGATGCGTGATTTAGCCGATGTACCAGAGCTGCTGAAAGCACAAATCCAACACTTCTTCGAGCGTTACAAGGATTTAGAACCTGGTAAGTGGGCCCGTATTGACGGCTGGGAAGGTGTTGATGCTGCGAAGCAAGAATTGCTCGACGGTATTGCACGCTACCAAGCTCAAGCCAAATAAACGCACCAGATGCACGATAAAAAAGGGAGCTTGAGTTGCTCCCTTTTTTAATGCTTAAGGCTAATGGTTAACGGTTACGTCCACCGCTACGATGTGTACTTGCAGGTGCTCGCCCTGCAGGTTTATTACTCGGACGAGCGCCGCTCGGTGCTTTACCATGCGGATGTGGCGTAGCAGCACCAGAAGCAGCTGGTTTTTTCGCTGCTGCAGGCTGGTTTCTACCCCCTTGAGCACGAGTACCATTAGTACCACCATTCACAATTGGTTTTGCGGCAATACTTGGATCAACTTCAAAACCAGCAACCACCTGTAACGGCAATTCTTGTTTAATGAGTTTTTCGATACCTGCTAATAGTTTTAACTCGTCAATACAAACTAATGAGCTTGCCTCACCTTCACTACCCGCTCGACCTGTACGACCAATACGATGCACATAATCTTCAGCAACATTAGGCAACTCAAAGTTAACCACATGCGGCAATTCGCTAATGTCGATACCACGCGCGGCAATATCCGTTGCAACAAGAACACGCAAACTACCATCTTTGAAAGTTTTTAATGCAAGTGTGCGTGCTGACTGGCTTTTATTACCATGAATCGCCATACTCGGGATGCCATCTTTTTCCAAGGCTTCTGATAAGCGATTAGCAGAATGCTTCGTACGGGTAAAGACCAACACCTGAAACCAATTATTCTCTTTAATTAAATGCGTTAATAATTCACGTTTACGTTCACGATCAACAGCATATGCTTTTTGCGTAATGAGGGTGTTCGCAGCATTGCGACGTGCTACTTCGACTAATGCAGGATTAACCAGCAAACTATCAGCAAGGGCTTTAATTTCGTTAGAGAAGGTCGCAGAGAAAAACAGGGTCTGACGCTTTTTCGGAATCAATGCCATGACTTTTTTAATATCACGGATAAAGCCCATATCGAGCATACGATCTGCTTCGTCTAATACCAAAATTTCGACTTGCGATAAATCAACGGTTTTTTGTTGTACATGGTCAAGCAAACGCCCAGGTGTTGCGACTAAAATATCAATACGTCCACGTAATTGTTTAATTTGACCGTTAATATTCACGCCGCCAAACATCATCATTGAGGTGATTGGGACATATTTACCATAAGCCTGCACACTTTCTTCTACTTGAGCAGCAAGTTCGCGTGTTGGTGTTAGAATCAGGGCACGAATTGGATTCTTACCAGCACCTTTAGCTTGTGTTGTCATTAAACGATGCAAAATGGGTAAGACAAAACCTGCTGTTTTACCTGTGCCAGTCTGAGCACCCCCTAATAAATCGCCGCCTTTAAGGACAACAGGAATTGCTTGTGCCTGAATGGGTGTTGGTTCTGTATAACCGCGCTCAGAAACAGCGCGAACAATAGCTTCTGATAAGCCGAGTGTACTAAAGGACATTATTTTTCCAAAAAAGTGAATATTTACAGTAATCATACCGATTTTTTAAAATAAAAATAAGTAAAATTCACTATTTTAGCCAGAATGGAACAAAAAGAACATTCGTTCTATCTATTATTTTTATGCCTTGCATGGTAATCTAAGCACAGATAAATTTTGTCATAGTTAGGAAGTCATGCACTTTTCTCGTATTGGTATCATTGTGAAGCGAAATTCCCCAGCCGCTTGGCAGATGGTTGTTCTATTAATCAATTTGCTACGCGAACAAGGCTGTAGCGTGCTAATCGATGAAACAGCCGCTGCGACCTATCCTGCTATGCCAGAGCAACCCGCTTGTTTACCACAACACTTACTCGCTCAAGCTGTTGATCTAATCATTGTCTTAGGTGGTGATGGTACTTTTTTAGAAGCAGCACGTAGTATCGTTAACTGGCAACGTCCTATTTTAGGGATTAATCTTGGTAGACTTGGTTTTTTAACCGATATTCCTGCAGCACAAATGGAAAGTCTGGTTACCGATGTCTTACAAGGGAAGTACGAAACAGAACAACGTTTAATGTTGCGTGTGCGCATCGAGCGCAATGGTGAAATCTGCTATGATCAGCTCGCGCTAAACGATGTCGTGCTCCATAAAGTACAAATGGCGCATATGATTGAGTTTGAAGTGCTGGTTGACAATCGTTTTGTCTTATCACAGCGTTCGGATGGATTGATTATTGCTACCCCGACAGGTTCTACTGCATACGCTTTATCGGCAGGTGGTCCTATTTTGCAGCCTTCTTTAGAAGCGCTGACCTTAGTTTCGATTAACCCACATTCGATGAGCAACCGCCCAATCGTGATTGCCAGTACCAGTCGCATCGAAATACATTCCAGCGAACAACGCAATCAACCTGCTCAGATTACCTGTGATGGTCATGTCAAATTTGATTTAGAATCGGCAGACCGCATCTTCATTGAACGTCATAGTCACGTTGTTTCTATGATTCATCCTAAACCACACGACCATTTTTTAATGCTGCGTCAAAAATTGCACTGGGGAGAAAAACTCTAAATGCTACTCGAATTAACGATTCGTAACTTTGTTTTAGTAGAAATGGCTAAACTCAGTGTTTCGCCCAACTTAACGGTGCTGACAGGGGAAACAGGAGCAGGTAAATCGCTCTTACTGGACGCGCTTGGTGCTGTTTTAGGTGATAAAACACAACCGTTTTGGGTGCGTCCTAATTGTCATAAAGCAGAAGTCACAGCTGAGTTTGATGTTAGCCAGCTCGATATCGCTCGCCAGTGGTTAAGCGATAATGAGTTAGATGAAAATACGACAACCTGTTTACTGCGTCGCACCATTAATCCAGACGGTCGTAGCAAGGCATATATTAATGGTCATAGTGTTCCCCTAAGCCAACTACGCCAGTTTGCAGAGCAATTGGTCGAGATGCACAGTCAACACGAACACCACGCGCTGCTACAACCCAGAGTACAGCTCAATCTTTTGGATACGTGGGGACAGCATCAACAGCTCAAAAATAAGGTGAGTCAAGCCTATACAAGCTGGCACAAACTCAATCAAACACGACAACAGTTACAAGCCGATGCTAAAAACAGACAAGAACGCGTGGCATTACTCTCCTTTCAGCAAGAAGAACTGTCCACAATTCAACTTACCGAAGGTGACTATGAAGAATTGTCTAACGAACATTCGCGCCTAAGCCATGCACAAGATATTTTAAGCACCTTAGCACAAACACAAACACTTTTTGATGATGAACGCAGCGGTAGCTTAATGCAATTAAGACAAGGCTTGCGCTTACTAGAAAATATGGATGGGCAAGATGAAGCCTTACATAACACCATGAATCAATACCGCAACGCGCTCACCGAACTGGAAGACGTTAGCGAACAATTGGAACAACGTGCCCGTCATACCATTGTCGATGATTACCGCTTAAATACCCTTGATGCTCAATTGAGTAATATGCATCGTCTGGCTAAAAAATACTTTGTCATGCCGAACGAGCTCTGGCACAAAATACAAAACATTAATGAAGAACTGGATAGCTTGCAAGATCAAAACGAGGTCTTAGAAAGTCTCGATAAAGAGATTGAACAAGCACTGTTCGATTATAAAAAGGTAGCCGATAAGCTAAGTGCGCAGCGTCAAAAAGCAGCACCTCAAATTGCACAGCTCATTATTCAACAATTACAAGCATTGGGCATGACGCATAGCCGTTTAGAATGGCAACTGACACAACAAGCACAACCACAAGAAACGGGTTGGGATAGTGCAGAAATTCTTTTCTCTGCCAATCCTGGGCAAGTGCTTTATCCGATGAGTAAAGTTGCGTCTGGGGGTGAACTCGCGCGTATTAGTTTAGCGATTGAAGTTTGTGTTGCCGACCAAATTCATCTGCCTGTTTTGGTATTCGATGAAGTTGATGTGGGTGTTGGCGGCGGTGTCGCTGACAGCATTGGACAAAAACTGGCAAATATTGCGCAACATAAGCAGGTGCTGTGTATCACCCATCAGCCACAAGTAGCGGCATGGGGCGACCAGCATTGGCGCATCGCCAAACTCACGACAGGAAACAATACCCTAACCAGTATTCAAGTCCTCGATGACGCTGGTCGTACCGATGAATTGGCACGGATGCTCGGCACTACCGATGATAGCATCGAAACACAGCATCACGCCCAACATTTACTAACCCGAACCAAAGCTAAAAAGCGTGCTTAATTCGCTTGTGATGGTCTCATAATCTCTGAAAGAAAGATAGCTTATCATTATCCGTCTTGAAGAAAAAACGACCATGACAAAAGCGCATTAATCTTCACCCCCCAGCCCTCGAGACAACAAGAAACAAAATAAAAAATCTTCATCTAAAGAATGGCAATGCTGCACTGTTTAGGTGATCAGCATTGCCATCACGGGAATGAGACTTTTTTGAAAGGCACAGCACAAAACGGCTGCGTAATAGATTAATTACTCTTGTGATTTTAGACGCACAATACCCAGCATTTTCATCACATACTTCTGATAAATTGGCTCTGAATTACCGTTTTTCATATTACGGATGAAATATTTTTCAAAAGCAATTTTTGCATAATGAACCCACTTACCTTGTTTTGCCCAAGTTAAGTTACGTGGTGGAATTTGCGGCAATGCGATGAATGCCGCGCCTGTGTCACCTAAATCGGCCAAACAAATGGTATTCCAACTCGCTTCTTCATCAACTTCTTTGCCGTCCAATACATTTTCGATGTTGTGACAAATAGCCGTCACCATGCCTTCGATCATCAAGCCAGTTTTTGGCGTGCCAACAGGAACTGGGGTCGCTTCTACTGGTGGAATGGCAACAACAACGCCTAAAGCATACACGTTCTTATAAGTAGGATTACGATTAAACTTATCGATTTTTACCATGCCACGCGGATTAACCAAGGCTTCTTCAGCTTGCTGTAAAAACTTAGGACCTTTAAATGCGGGTAACATCATAGAATACTTAAATGGTACTTCATGTGATTTAATCACGTTACCATTCATATCATGTTCATCAACAAACATGGTATTGTTTTCCATTTTAGTTACTTTAGCATTACAGATCCAATTGATATGACGTTGACGCATAATGCCTTCCATCATACCTTTAGAATCACCAACGCCACCCAAACCTAAATGACCGATGTAAGGCTCAGAGGTAACAAATGTCATTTTGACATCTTTACGAATTTTGCGCTTGCGCAAATCTGTATCCATAATCATCGCATATTCATAAGCAGGACCAAAGCAAGATGCACCTTGAACCGCTCCGACAACGATAGGACCAGGTGCAGCACATAGTTTTTCCCATTCATCGTAGGCTTCAACTGAGTGAGCAGTACTACAGACAGATACAGTCTGACCACCATGACTGATTGGACCAAAACCTTGAACTTCTTCGAATGCTAAATAAGGACCTGTCGCTAAAATAACGTAATCATAATCAATAACGCCACCGTCGGCTAAAATCAACTTATTTTCTGTTGGCTTGATTTCAGTCACCGTCGCGTGAATAAACTCAATACCCTTACGCTTTAATGGCTCTTCTAACTTAAAACTAATATCTTCAGCCTTACGCCAACCGACACCAACCCAAGGGTTCGAAGGTGTAAACTGAAACTCATCCAAGGCAGAAACCACTTTAATGGTATGATTCTTGCCTAAATAATTATTAATGTCATATGCCATTGGCAGACCGCCAATACCAGCACCAACGACTACGATAGTTGCCATGGGAAATCCTTATGTAAAAATGTGGGTAGTTATCACTAACGCCCCTTAGTTTAACAGAAAGCAAGATTAAACGTAACTACTCAGTCCCTTAAATCAATAAGTTAAGTGATTTTTTTGGTATTTTGAGAGAAATTTTAGCGTTTTTCACTTAAAAGAACCGTGTCAAAAAATAGAAAAATCAACACATGGTGTTTTTGAAATCTATAAACCACTATATGTATAGACTGAGTAGTTACGATTAAACGAACACTATAAAAATTCAATGGGGTGATAAGTAAATGCATTATGCGTTAAAATAATCTGCCTATCTTAGATGATTTTTCGTTTTATAAAGGCTTTCCAAATGATGCAACTTCCCAGATTAAAACCAACAAGCAATCAAACACTTTTTTGGTCTGGATTAATGGGTTCAAGTCTTGGTTTAGCAATAACCCAATTACAAAAACAACAAGGATGCCCTTTTTTAATTATCACGTCAAGTGCACAACAAGCGCAGCAACTGGCATACGAAATTCAGTTTTTCAATCAAACACAAGCCTTGATTCTACCCGACTGGGAAACCTTGCCCTACGACCGCTTTTCACCGCATCAAGATATTATTTCGGCGCGTTTACAAGCTCTGTATGCTCAATCACAAACGCCACCTAGTTTTTTGATTGCCCAAGTCTCAACACTCATGCACTGGTTAATCCCTGCCAGTCACCTATTACGAAATAGTTTTGTTCTGCGTATCGGTCAATCAATTGATATGCAATCATTTTTATTGCGTTTAGAAGCGGCTGGCTATCAACGTGTTAGTCAAGTTATGGAACATGGCGAGTATGCTGTTCGTGGCGCTTTATTAGATGTATTTCCCATGGGCGGACAGGATGCGCTACGCATTGACTGGCTCGATAATGAGATTGACTCTATGCGAACTTTTGACACAGCAACGCAAAGAACCGCATCTAAAATTAATGAAATAACCCTACTCCCTGCCAAAGAATACCCTCTCGATACCGATGCTGTGCACCACTTTCGTCAAGCATGGCGTGAAGCTTTTCCCGAAGCGAATACGCGCAATAACTGGCTCTATCAAGCGGTTAGTAAGGGCGAAAATTCGGGTGGGCTAGAATATTATTTACCCTTATTTTTTGAGCAATTAAGCACAATTACTGACTACCTCAGCTCTAACACAAACATTGTTTTAACAGACGGAGTTGTGTCTGCTGCCGAGCAATTTTGGCAAGACATTGACGAGCGTTGGCAAATCGGACGTTTAAATCCAGAGCATCCAATTCTACCGCCAGAACGGATATTTATCCGCCCTGATACCCTTTTCGCTCAAATGAAAGCCTTTACACGCATTCAATTATCAGCCAACGCTGATGCTAAAGGCGAATGCTACTGGCAAAATCAATCCATACCCAATATTACCCTCGATGCCAGCCGCCCTGATGCATTATGGCGACTCGCCGACTGGCTCAAAACATTAGAAGCAACAAAAACCAAAGTATTGCTCAGTGCTGAATCTTTAGGTCGCAGAGAAGTTCTACTTGAACTACTCAAAAAATCAGCCATTCAGGTTACCCGCTGTGAAAACTGGACGGATTTTTTAACCAGTACGACAGATGGCTTGCATCTAACCGTTGCCGCACTGCCAGAAAGTATGTGGCTAGAAAACATCATTCTGCTAAGCGAACAAGCATTGTTTGGCACGCAGCTCGTACAACAACGTCGACGCAGTAAATGTGCTCATAGCGACTTTACCGACGGCATTCGCTCGTTAGCGGAACTATCGCTAGGTTCGCCTGTTGTCCATCTTGAACATGGTGTTGGACGTTTTTTAGGGTTAGAAACCTTAACAATGGATAACTTAGCGCGAGAATTTGTTGCCCTTGAATATGCTGGGGGCGATAAGCTCTATGTTCCGATTACAAACTTACACTTAATTAGCCGCTATTCTGGCACTGACCCAGAACATGCTCCGTGGCATAGACTTGGCACTGATAAATGGCAAAAAGCACGCAAACAAGCCATCGAAAAAGTACGTGATGTCGCAGCCGAGTTACTCGATCTCTATGCGGCACGTGCTGCGCGCAAAGGTCATGCTTTTGCCGATGCAGGAACTGATTACATCCGTTTTGCTGCAGGTTTTGCTTTTGAAGAAACGCCCGATCAAAAATCAGCTATTGAAGCTGTATTAGCAGATATGCAATCACCGCGTCCGATGGATAGACTGATTTGTGGCGATGTCGGCTTTGGTAAAACGGAAGTTGCCATGCGTGCTGCTTTTATGGCGGTACATGGTGGCAAACAAGTGGTTGTTCTTGTACCAACAACCTTACTTGCTAACCAACATTTACAAAACTTTCGTGACCGTTTTGCACAATGGCCAATCCGCATTGAAGCCTTGTCACGTTTCGGCTCAACAGGCGAACATACGCGCATTATGGAAGACCTGAGTACAGGCAAAGTTGATATTGTTATCGGCACACATAAACTCTTACAAAGTGATATGCGCTATCACGACTTAGGGTTAATCATTATTGACGAAGAACATCGTTTTGGTGTGAAACAAAAAGAATTTTTGAAAAGCATCCGCACTCAAGTCGATATTTTAGCCATGACTGCCACCCCCATTCCACGCACCCTATCGATGGCATTTACCGAATTACGTGATATGTCGATTATCGCTACCCCGCCCGCTAAACGGCAATCCATTCAAACCTTTGTCCAAGACTGGAACCCTGCCCTCGCTAAAGAAGCCTGTATGCGTGAGCTACGTCGTGGCGGACAGGTGTATGCCTTGTTTAATGATGTCGATAATATGCCAGCTTTTATCAGCCAAATGCAAGCACTGCTACCCGATGCCCGCATCGGTATGGCACATGGTCAACTGCCCGAGCGCGAGTTAGAACGTGTTATGCGCGACTTTTATCATCAACGCTACAATATTTTGGTCTGTACTACCATTATTGAGACAGGGATTGATATTCCTAACGCTAACACCATTTTAATGATTCGTGCTGATAAGTTTGGCTTAGCGCAATTGCATCAGCTCCGTGGTCGAGTCGGACGTTCGCACCATAAAGCCTACGCTTATCTATTCACACCGCCAAAAGAAGCACTTAGTGCCGATGCCGTTAAACGCCTCGAAGCCATTAGTCGTCATGATCAATTAGGCTCTGGTTTTGCCCTTGCCAGTCAAGATTTAGAAATTCGGGGTGCTGGTGAGTTGTTAGGTCACGATCAAAGTGGTCAAATGCAAGAAATTGGCTTTGATCTCTATTCGCAACTGCTTGATCGAGCTGTACGCGCTTACCGCCGTGGTGAGATCCCCTCACTGGAAACAACAAATGACGGTTGTGACATTGATTTAGGTATTGCGGCACTGATTCCAGAAGACTATTTAGGCGATGTACAAACACGCCTTGTTTTATACAAGCGCATTAATGCCGCCGAAACAGAAAACGACCTACACCAACTGCAAGTTGAAATGATTGATCGCTTTGGATTATTACCAATAGCGACCAAAAATTTATTCCAAATTATGACGCTCAAACACCTTGCCAACGAACTTGGTATCAAAAAAATTGAGGCAAATAACGCCTATTTACGGTTGACCTTTGATGCAAACCCCAAGATAGAGCCACTAACACTCATTAAATTGATTCAAAGCAAGCCGACAATCTATAAACTTGATGGGCCAAACAGGTTAAAATACACGAGTGATCTGACGAACGCAGAGCAACGATTAGATGCTACTCACACCTTAATCACGATACTTTCACAGGCATAAAGGATATTTTTGTGCATAATCGACTTTCTTTTTATGGGTTATTACTAACCAGCTTTCTGTTTTTAACGGCAAACACGGCAACTGCAGGCTATGTAGCGGAAATTATTGTCTTTGAACCGACAAGCACGCAAGGCTGGCTCGATGAATATTGGCAACTTTTACCAGCCAAATTAGACGCACAAGAAAAAGAAACGGTGCTAGGTAGTAGCACAAGTCTACATCATCTACTCGGTGCAGAACAACTATCACTCAAAGAAACCGCAAAACGACTTACCAGTACAGGTGAATATCGTATCTTGGCACATACGGCTTGGTCGCAACCAACAGCAGATCGTCAACGCGCTTATACCACAGAACTAGCGGAAGGTATCAGCAGCTCGGGGTTGCCACTACAGGCAAAAATAAAGCTCTACAAACAAAAATTTGAACATATTGATATTGAGGTTCAGCTTGAACGCAAAATGCCCAAAGGCGTTATTCCTGAGTTTGCACAAAAACACAGCTTATCTGTCACTGATGTTGGTGAAACATGGCGTTTCCGTTTACAAGAATCGCGCAAAGTTAAATTAGGAGAGCTACAGTATTTTGATCATCCTATGTTCGGTATTCTACTGATCATTCGAGAAGGTGGTGCTTAACCATGAATATCTACGCGAATTACAATTTGCTGCAACATAACACCTTTCACTTTCCTGTTAGCGCACGTTTTTTCATTGAAGTCCGTCATGCGAGTGCCATACCAACGCTAAGACAAGACCCTGTTATCTCATCTTTGCCTTGGCAAGTCATTGGGGGTGGCAGCAACCTTGTTTTAACTCAAGATTTAGATGCGGTTGTGATTCATTGCATTTACGATGAAATAAAACTGCTCAAAGAAGATCATGGGTCTGTATGGTTATCCGTTGGTGCAGGTTGTCCTTGGCACAATCTTGTTACCTACACAGTTGATCATGGTTGGTGGGGTCTTGAAAATCTTGCTCTGATACCAGGAACGGTTGGCGCTGCACCTGTACAAAATATTGGTGCTTACGGCGCTGAAGTACAAGACACCATTACACGTGTGCAAAGTTTTGATTTGCGTGATGGTAGACGCGTAGAATTACGAAAAAGTGAATGTGGTTTTAGCTATCGCAATAGCATCTTCAAGCAATCACTCGCCAATCGCGTTCTTATTCATCGTGTTACATTTCGTTTACGCAAGCATGCAACACCAAACTTAATGCACGAACCCTTACATGAAGCACTGATTAAAAAATACGATACGATCGAGCAAATCACACCGCGCCAAATTTATGATGAAGTCATTATTTTGCGTAATCAGCGCATCCCCGACCCCAAAATTTTAGGCAGTGCTGGTAGCTTCTTTAAAAATCCAAGCATTTCTAGTACACACTATCAGACGTTAATAGCACAGCATCCCAATATGCCAAGCCATAAAACACCTGATGGACAGATTAAAATTCCAGCAGCTTGGCTCATCGAACAAGCACAATGGAAAGGAAAACGCATCTCTGATGCTGGCGTACACGTCAATCATGCATTAATTTTAGTGAATTATGGCAGTGCAACAGGAAAAAACTTACTTGAGTTAGCCGATAAAATTCGTGATGATGTGATCAACCAATTTTCAATCGCGCTTGAAAAAGAAGTGGTGGTGATTTAATCCATTAAACGCTTAGGGGCAACGTTTGTTGTTGCCCCCTCTGAAAATGATTACTTCAAAATCATGGGGATAAATGGCACAAGGGTAACCAAAGACAACATCATCGCTACCCATGCTCTTGGTTGACCGCCCAGAACCCCCATAAAACCAGCGATAAATGCCACAGGTGCTGCCATCCACGCGATTGGTGGAAAGACAAAAGCAAATGCTGCAGCAACCACACCAGCGATCATGGCAACGGTCGTTGTATTACCAGGATGATAAATAAGCGTATTACGCATGTCATCTGGCATATCATGTGCTGATTCGGCACGAATAAATAGGTTATCGAAAACTTCGCGAGACATCACACCATCACGCTCATTCTCTGCCAAGCCTAAATTTACTTTACCTTCAGCATAAAGTTGATAAACCAAATCATTCCAATTTGCATCTGCAGGCAAACGGTCAACTAATGCAATCATTTCATCTTTCATATTATTCATTCATTTGTCTCCTCAAAATAGCTCAAACATATTTTACCCAATGCTAACTTAGGCATTATAATGTGCCTAGTGTAAAAAGAGCAGCACAAAACTCAGTTAAGAGCCCTTAAAATAAACAGTTGCATCGTTAAATCGTAAGGAAACAATCAGCATGGCAATGTTGCCAGGATTACAACTCAATATTAGTCAACAACTTAAGCTAACACCGCAGTTGCAACAATCCATTAAAATATTGCAATATTCTGCATTAGAGCTACAACAAGCCATTGAAGAAGCTCTGGATAGCAATATCATGCTCGAAACAGAAAACGATGATCCTGTCGAGCAAGTTGACGATAAAATCTACGACAAGAACCAATCAGAAGGTGAAACTGACGACTGGGCAGAATCATTCACCCAGCTAGAGCTTACAGAAAATCAAAATGAGACAGATCATACAGGCAACTTAACGGAAACACTCGATTGTCGTTGGGATGATCTGTTTGATGATGACCATAACGGTAGCGATAAGGTTAACAATGAATTCGATGATTTTTCGGTATCATCCTACCGTGATGATGAAGACTACATTTCACCAGAAAATTATACTGCAGCAACTGAAGACTTATACGAACACCTAAAATGGCAAGTTGATACTTTTTCTTTTCAAAAAGATACAGACCAAGTCATTGCCTACTATCTCATTGATGCAGTTAATGTTCAAGGTTACTTAGGCGCAACGCTCAATGATCTTGCACAAGACATTACTAACCATGAGCACTTTATTCCAAGTCTAGCAGATATCGAACGTGTACTCACCATTATTCAAGCCAACTTTGAACCTTCGGGCGTTGCAGCAAGAGATATTCAAGAATGTTTACTGATTCAACTCAATGGCATCATTCCCAAAACAGCAGTGACCGATAGCGCGATACGCATGCTAACAGAACGATTTGATTGGTTTGTACATGGTGATTTTACCCGTCTTAAACGTCTTTATGCCAACGATGAAACGCACTGGCAAGCCATTTTAGAGCGCGTTCGTGCTTGTAGCCCAAAACCTGGATTACGCTACAGTAATAGCGAAAGTGAAATTATTGTGCCAGACCTAATCATTAAACGTGATAAAAAAGGCTGGAAAATAGAATTGAATAGCAGCGCCTACCCTAAAGTAAGGGTTAATAGCGAATATGTTGATTTATTAAAACACAGTGACAAATCAACACAACAGAATGCTCAAGTAGAAATTATGAAAGAAAAACTGCTTGAAGCTCGTGGGTTACTAAAAAGTATTCAAAGTCGTGGTGAGACTCTGCTGAAAGTTGCTGCTTATTTGGTTGCCGAACAGTCACAATTCTTAGATGAAGGTGACATTGCCATGAAACCTATGGTGTTGCGCGTTGTTGCCGATGCCTTGGGCTTACATGAATCAACCATTTCTCGTGCTACCACACAAAAGTACATTCAAACGCCACGTGGCACATTTGAATTAAAATACTTTTTCTCGAGTAGTGTTAGCCAATATGGTCCACAAGACCAATCTGCTGTTGCCATTAAATCACGCATTAAAAGCCTAATCGAAGCAGAGAATCCTAAAAAGCCAATCAGCGATCAAGAACTTGTCGATAAATTAGAAGCACTGAAGATCTCTGTCGCTCGCAGAACCGTTGCTAAATACCGTGAATCACTCGGCATTGCCTCTTCATCACAACGCAAAGTCAGGCGTTAACAACCATCACGACTAAGCAACAGTGCCCAACTCGATTTCACCGATAACTCGATTTCTTCCCGATGTTTTTGCTAAATACAGCGCTCGATCAGCACGGGCAATAAAATCAGCAACAGGCTCACCCTGTCGGTACATAGCAACACCAAAAGAAACCGTAACTTTGAGTGTTTTCTTGCTATCACGAATGGTTAATTCTGTTGATTGAAATTTTTCTCTCAATTTGTTAGCCAGAGCAAAGGCATCGCGACAACTGCTATTTGGCAGTAAAAGAATAAACTCTTCCCCCCCAAAACGCGCCACTAAGTCTTGCCCTTTGGTGAGATTTTTAAGAATTTTAGCAATAAAACGCAACACACTATCACCAACTAAATGACCATACTGATCATTAATTTTCTTAAAATGATCAATGTCTAATATAACGCAAGACAACTGATAATTTTCAGCATTCGTTGATAAATCAAAATTTTCAACGATAAATTTATCCATCGCACGACGATTAGCTAATCCTGTTAAGGCATCACTGTGCGCTTCTTTATAGCTTAATTCTAATTGTTTTTTTAAACTATCAACTTCAGCACGCACATCTTCCATTTTATGCTTAATACCCTCAGCACCAAGCGTAAGGTCTTTAATACAAGCAATAACTTCTTGAACCACAACCGCCGCAGAAGCTGGATCCGATGTTTTCTCAATTAAAGAATTCAGCCCAGTTTCTAAAAGCTGCGCATGCGAATCCAGATTATTTTCCCAACCATCAATATCGCCGATAATTTCGTTAACCAGCTTAAGAACCACATTTTCAACCTCAGCCATGAAGCAAATGCGATTCACGATATGGTTGAACAACTCTCGCGCCACATCGTCATGCTCACCATCAACCATCTGCGAAATCATATCCAAAACATGAGGATCGCGCTTGAGCAAATACTCATACCAAACGGTAAAGTTAATTGGATTAGGACGAATACTTCGCTTGGCGGTCTCTTCCAAAACGCGCTCAGCTAAACTTCTCGAATCTAGGTAGTTTTCTCGATATTGACGCATCTGTTTCCCTTAATACAAGACGATAGATGCAAGCATAACACAATTTTAATGATGATGCCCACCACCTTCATGCCAATCTGTCATAACATAATGTGTAGCGCAATAAGGACAGACTGCACTGCCTGTATCTGCAATCGGCAAGAATACTTTTGGGTGCGATGACCAAACATCAGCACCTTGCATTGGACAAGATAAAGGCACATCTTTCGATGTGACCTCAACCAGATTATGTTCTTTTTTTGTTACTGTTTCATGATGGTTATTCATTAAATCAACCTCGTTCTAAGCTAAAGTACGCCAATCAGCATGATCAGCATCCTTACCTTGCACCAAAGCAAAATACTTAGCTTGCAAAGCTGTCGTGATTGGACCACGAGAACCTGCACCAATAGCACGACCATCCAACTCACGAATCGGTGTTACTTCTGCTGCCGTACCTGTAAAGAAGGCCTCATCACAAATATAAACTTCATCACGCGTAATATTGCGTTCAATCACTTGAATACCCATTTCTGCTGCCAACTGCATAATGGTTTTACGCGTGATACCATCTAATGCAGAGGTTAACAATGGGGTAACAATCACACCATCGCGCACCATAAAGAAGTTTTCGCCCGAACCTTCCGATACATAGCCTTCTTTATCAAGTAACAACGCCTCATCACAGTCATGACGAATCGCTTCTTGCAATGCCAACATTGAGTTCATATAAGCACCATTCGCTTTCGCTTTGGTCATTGAAATATTTGGATGATGACGTGTAAATGAAGAAGTAGCAACTTTAATGCCTTTTTCTAGATTTTCAGCGCCCATATAAGCACCCCATGTCCAAGCCGCAACCATCACATGAACTTTAAGGTTATCAGCACGCAACCCCATGCCTTCAGCACCATAAAACGCCATCGGACGAATATAAGCCGATGCCAAATCATTTTCACGCACCGCAGCACGTTGCGCTTCATTAATCTCTTCTTTACTGAATGGCATTGCCATGTTCATGATTTTAGCAGAGTTAAAAAGGCGGTCTGTATGTGCTTGTAAACGGAAAATTGCCGCACCTTCTGCTGTTTCGTAAGCGCGAACGCCTTCAAATACACCCATACCATAGTGTAGGGTATGTGTTAAAACGTGAACTTTAGCATCACGCCAAGGCACCATTGTTCCGTCTAACCAAATTAATCCATCACGATCTGCCATTGCTTGCATACTTATACTTCCTTTTCAATTTTTTTCTATTTTACGACAAGAACGCGGCTTCTACCACGATATTATCAATCAACCTTGTTTTTCCAAGACGGACAGCAACTAATAATACCCAACAACGATCCGTTTCTAACGATGGCATTAAGGTATTGGGGTGACGAATTTCAACATAATCAACTTCATCAAAACCGATCGTTTTGAAAGTGGTGGTCATTTGTCTTGATAACTTTTCATACTGACGATCGCCATCACGCAAACGTTCTGCTAACGTCAGTAACGTGCGATAAATACGTGGTGCGATAACGCGCTGTTCAATAGTCAAATATTGATTACGCGATGACAAAGCTAAACCGTCTTCAGTACGACTTGTCGGTGCAGTAATCAATTTGATTGACCAATTTAAATCGTAAATCATCTGGCGGATAATCGCCACCTGTTGATAATCTTTTTGACCAAAAACAGCAATATCAGGCGCGACCAAATGAAACAATTTACCAACAATGGTTGTCACACCCGTAAAATGCCCTAGACGATTTGCGCCACATAACATATTGGTTAAAAAAGCAGGTGGGACAATGGTTGTCGCTCTTGCTGCCTCATTTGCCATATCAATCTGCTCTGGATAAACCTGTGTTGCTTCAGGTGCAAAGACCAGATCAACACCAAGCAAAGTTAAGGCTTGAATATCTTGCTTTAGGGTTCTGGGATAATGCTCAAAATCCTCACCACGAGCGAACTGTAATGGGTTAACAAAAATACTCACCACCACCCGATCTGCTTTTTTTCGTGCTAATTTAACCAAAGAAAAATGCCCTTCGTGCAAATTCCCCATGGTTGGCACAAGGGCAACGACCAACCCTTCTCTTTTCCAACGTGCACGCTGATGATACATATCATCTAAATCACGAATAACCGTTAAATGGCTTGGCATATTGCTATCTATCCAGAAAAACACATGATGTTATCACTGTTAAGACGCGCTTGGAAATTGACCAGCACGAACATCATGTACAAAAGCACAAATTGCATCACGAATGGTACGACCATTCACTAAAAATGAAGGCGCGAAAGAAGGCGGATAAGCAGACAATCCTAAGACATCGTGCAATACCAATACCTGACCATCAGTCTGATTACCAGAGCCAATACCAATGGTTGGAATGCTTAAAGCTTGAGTGATTTTTGCTGCAACATCAGGCATGACGCATTCTAAAACCAACATCGAAGCACCTGCAGCCTCTAAAGCCAAAGCATCGGCAAGTAGTTTTTCTGCTGCCTGCGATGTTTTTCCTGCTGTTTTATAGCCCAATCGTAATGCTTGCTGTGGCAATAACCCTAAATGCGCACAGACAGGAACACCTTGCTGTGTTAAAGCGGCAACAATCGGTACAACCGACTGATCACCCTCGATTTTAATCATTTGCACGCCTGCTTTTTGCATTAACTGCTGCGCAGAATCAAGCGCGAGCGTTAATGAACTTGCCGTCATAAAAGGTAAGTCGGCAATCATCCACGCCTGAGGCGCACCACGTCTCACCAATATCGAATGGTAAATCATATCGTCTAACGTAACGGGCACGGTACTGTTATGCCCTTGCACAACCATCCCCAAAGAGTCACCGACAAGCAACAGATCAACGCCGCAATCATCTAATACACGAGCAAAGCTCGCATCATAAGCGGTCAGGCAGGTTAATTTTTTTCCTTGCGACTTTTGCGACAAAAGCTTCGCCAATTTATTCATAGCGACGAAACCCCATAAGATAAGGATGATAAAGGGCGTGCAGAAAAATCATCTTTAATCTGAATCTGATCGACATAACCCAGTGCGGGAATAAGATAATTTGGTGCAATATCGCGCCACGGCAAAACAACAAAATCACGCATGGCAATACCTGGATGTGGCAAAACAAGGCGTTCGCTATTCATGACAATATCATCAATAGACAAAATATCGACATCTAAGGTGCGAGCACCCCAGTGCGCTTCGCGCTCACGCTGGTGATTGTGTTCGAGTTGCTGACAAAAATCGAGCAATGCGAAAGGAGATAATTCTGTTTCAATTTCAACAACAGCATTAATATAATCGGGCTGATCTTGAGGTCCCATGGGCAAAGATGCATATAAACGCGAACAAGCAACCAGCATAATCAATGAGCTAATGCGCAAAGATGCTATGGCAGACAGTATCTGTTGTTCAGGTTGTGCTAAATTAGCACCCAATCCCAAAAAAGCACGCATCACATAACCTTAACGATGACGATAACGACGGCGACGTTTATGATGTCCATCGCGCTGCTGAGTGTCGTCAAAATCATGTCTTGATGACTCACCAGACTCAGGATAAGAAACAGCAACTTGCAGCCACTCAGGATGTTCAATTTGTACTTGCGTCCAAAAATCAACATCTGCTTGCAAGTTAGGGGCAGCAATGGCACGCAATGCTAAAAAGTCATATCCCGCTCTGAAGCGTGGTAATGCCAAGATTCGCTCTGCTTTTTCTTTTTTATGAATTAATGGCAACTGCGTCGCCCAAATTTCTTTCACTTGCTGAATGACGGGACGCGGCAAGCTGGTGCGCTCACTTTGCTCATTTAATACCGTCGCTGCCGCTTTAAGCAAGTCATCAATATGGACAAGTGTCTGTTCATCACAGTCTAATGCAGTCCACAAAGGCTCCCACATCATCAAAGCAAATAAGAAGGCAGGATTAACACCTTTACCATTCGCAATACGCGCATCAGTCTGACTTAACGCTTTAGGAAGCACTGCCGCTGACCAAGAACTCGCTTGTTGTAAACAATACTCTGTTTGTTCAAACAAGCCAGCCAACAGACCATGTTGACGTAACTTTTCAAATACGCAAGCAGCCTGACCACCATGAAAGAGCTTTAACACTTCTTCATACAAACGCGCTGGTGCTGTTTCTGCTAATAAATGCGCTAACAATGGCAAGGGAGTTGCTGTTTCCTTGGGTAATTCTAACCCTAATTTACAGGCAAAACGAATCGCCCGAATCATGCGTACAGGATCTTCACGATAACGCAGCGATGGATCACCAATTAAACGAATTTGACCTGCATTAAGATCATCGATCGCACCAACATAGTCAACAAGACTAAAGTCGTCGATATTGTAGTAAAGCGCGTTGATTGTGAAATCACGTCGCCACACATCCTCATCACGTGTGCCATAAATATTATCACGACGAACCATGCCTTGCGCATCAATCAGACGATCACCACGCTCATCACTTTGCGCACGAAAGGTTGCTACTTCAATGACTTTATCGCCAACATGAATATGTGCCAAACGAAAACGTCGCCCAATAATACGACAACGACTGCGGAAAACGGTTTTAATTTGCTCTGGTGTGGCATTAGTAACAACATCAAAGTCCTTAGGTTCTAGCCCAAGTAACATATCACGCAAGCCACCGCCAACAAGGTAGGCTTCATAGCCACTGCGAGAGAGCGTATAGAGAATATCAAGAACACCCTTATCGATATTGCTACGACTGATGCTATGTTCTGAACGAGAAATTATGCGGGGTATCACATTCACGTGTGTGTGAACCTTATTTTTAGATATAAAAACGGGTCTGAATAAATCAGACCCGTTTAACTTTATTCTGGTAGTCGCGAGTGGACTCGAACCACCGACCCCCACCATGTCAAGGTGGTGCTCTAACCAACTGAGCTACGCGACTGTTAATTCTACTTACACTAAGTAAGTGGTGCCTGAGGGGAGACTCGAACTCCCACGTTGTCACCAACGGTGGATTTTGAATCCACTGCGTCTACCGATTCCGCCACTCAGGCAATGAGATTTGCTAATTATCACTTTTTTTATTTTGATTGTCAAGAATCAAAATAACTTAAAGGCTAAACAACATTTCAACATCCGCTTATTATATTCTCTCGAACTTAAAAAAGCAAGTGCTTAATCATCACTCGAACTCATAGCTCATTTTTATGTTGAACCGCAGTTGACACAGATAACAGTAATAACCTATAATTAACGAATCAAATTTGCGGGATTAGCTCAGTTGGTAGAGCATAACCTTGCCAAGGTTAGGGTCGAGAGTTCGAGTCTCTTATCCCGCTCCATAATTAAATTATGGTTAGCATTTTTGTTATCAAATTAAGCATCATTCATCAAAAGCTTAAACGCGCATTTCTTATTCAAATCAATCTTTTAATTTCGTTAAAAATCAATGATTAATTGGCAGTAGCCAACGTGCGAATACAACGCCTAAGGCAGTTCCTGCCAATGAAAAAACAACATTAGCCAATACATTTAACAGTGCCAATCCTATTTTTCCAGTGATTAACATGGTGTATGTATCCCATGAAAAGCTCGAAAAAGTGGTAAAGCCGCCCAAAAACCCAACAACCAAAAGTAAACGCCATTCAGCTGCTGCATGTAGCCATTCTTGCAACGCAATTAAAATAAAGCCAATGACAAAGCTACCGATTAGATTGACAGAAAAAGTACCCCATGCAATACTACTAAAACCCATTAATAAATTGACCTGATGTGCTAACCAATAACGCCCTACTGACCCTAGCGCACCGCCAATAGCGACAGCAGCGAAACTACTTACACTCATCATGATGCAAAATCCGCATTATTTAAATGACTTATCTTACTGGCAGATAATAGGCTAAAGCAACTAAAAACAATACAAAAACAAGCCAAATTGTTGGAATTAGCCTGTACAGCCATCGTGTTGATTTGAGTTCCATAAAATAATCAATTACCAACTGCCCTTTAATCAGGGTAATGCCTAACAACAGCAGCAAAAAAGTGGTTGGTTCTAGCGCAGCAGAGCGTAATGCTAATAGCACAAACGACAAGGTAATCAGTGTTAACCACACCCACTCAACCGTTCTATTATTCATAACAAGCCTTCAGTGCAGCACATAAAACAAAGCAAACAGCACAATCCATAACAAATCGATCAAATGCCAATACACAGCGGCAGTTTCGATACCACGATATTCTGTGTGGCTGTAAGCTCTCTGCAAAGCCGCCTGACGAGTGTTAAACACAATCACCACCCCTAAGCCGACATGCATTAAATGAAAGACACTGAGCAACAAATAAAACATAAAAAACGATTGCTGCTTAAGCCAATTCCCTGATCGAACAAAGCAGACAACTCTGTAGTTTTATTGACTAAAAACAACACACCAAATATCAAAGCAGCCAATAACCAACGCGCCGCTACCCGATTAGCAAGCTCATTATCAAGCGTCTGTTTAATCGCATGAACGGCTTTCACCATAAAATAACTGCTGGTCAGCAGTAAAATCATATCGATCATGCCCGAGATTTGATTAAGCAGCAACTGCGACTCGTTAAACAAGCCGACATCCTGACGACGAGAAAAAGCATAACCGATAAAAAACAGCCCAAACGTCAGCAGTTCGATGTAAATAATCATCCAGATGGCAAAATCACCAGGTGGATAAGGCTGTTTTTTGAGGTTATTCATTTGAGCTAGCGACTTTTCGCAAAATGCAAACTGATCAATTTTTCGAGTACTGCCAACACATCAGCGTCATCGCTTAGCGATTCAACAATCGAGTGCATACACGCCTGATAAGGGTCGAAGCCTTTGGTCATGAGTTTTGCTGCATAAATCAGCAGGCGTGTCGAAACGGCTTCTTGAATATCGGTATCGCTTAACTGACGAATTTCGGCTGCAATCGCCACAAGCTTTTGTGCTGTTGCCTGATCGATACCACTTTCTTTGATAATCACTGCCTGTTCAATGTCGGCTTTGGGGTAATTAAAACTGAGCGAGATAAAGCGTTGTTTGGTACTGGGCTTCATGCCCTTCATGACATTCTGATAACCAGGATTGTATGACACCACCAGCATAAAATCGGGATGGGCTTCAATCACCTCGCCTGTACGATCAATCGGCAACACGCGACGATAATCGGCTAATGAGTGCAAAATAACGGTCGTATCCTTACGGGCTTCGATAATTTCATCGAGTTCTTGCGCATCGTAAATGGCATTTTCATTGAAACTGTCGTTTTCCTGACGATCAACATTGACTTGTTCCATAAAGGTCATAATGGCTTCTGGTAAAAACAGCAGCAGGCCATCTGTTTTTTTGCGATCATCGCGCTGTTCCGACTTCTTTTTCATCTGTAAGGTATCGGTTTTATCCGACTCGCGCTGGCGTTGTGCTTCTGCCTCATCGTCTTCATCAGCTAGTCGCTGATTCGAGCTGTGTTGTGCAGGGTAAATCCACAAGGGATGTGGATAATCAGCCTGTAAGGAAACTTGGCTTAAGGTTGTGTTGTCAACATTAAGACAAGCTAACTCGGGATAGTTCTCTATTAAAAATGAATGTGCTGTTGCGTAAAAATCACGAAAGCCTGCATACTTTTCGAGCAGCATTTGGATTAAGCGATCATTATCTGCCTGCACCTGATGCTGCCCTATACTGGTACCTTGTGCCAAAAGTGCGACAAGCCAGTAATAGTGCATTTCGTTATGCTGTTGTTGCGGAAAATAGGCTAAAGAGGAGGGCAGGTAAATCCCTTTGTCATCTTGCCAAGCCAGATGAAAAGATTTACCTGTGCCAGAAAAACGTTCCATTAAGGTTCGCGAGGTGTTAATAGAACGCTTATCGGTAATATGCAAAGCCTTGCCTTGTTCGCCACCGAGGAGGTGAAAAAAGAGCTTTAAGGCGTTGGCATGATCATTAAAGAAAACAGCCTGTGTGGCAAACTGACGAGAAGCCTTCTTGGTGACATAACGATGCCACCATTCACCAACCTTCTCGTCGAGCTCCACTTAGACAGGTTCCGTGACCGTTTGTGCATCTTTGACAAAGAAGCTATATAAGTAAGTCAGCAAACCTGCAAACACAACAAAACCAAACATCAAACGAACACCATAGACAACCGACATTTGATCTTGTGCATCCATAAAGCTTAATGCGCTCGCTGCTTCTGGAATACGCTGCAAACTAATTTGCATCACACCTGCAACCGTTAAGGCAAGCGTCAAACCAATCATACCAATGACCATCAACCAGAAACTGATCAATTCAATTCTCTGAGACTCTGGTCCATTGCCATGTGGACGACCGCGTAAAATGGGCATAGCATAAGCCACCAGCGTGAAGATAATCATCACATATGCACCAAAGAAAGACAAATGACCATGCGCTGCCGTCAGCTGTGTACCATGCGTATAAAAGTTAACTGGCGCAAGGGTATGTATAAAACCCCACACACCAGCACCTAAAAAGCCCATGACCGCTGTGCCTTTAGCCCAAGTTAATGCCATTTTATTGTCATGCTGAATACGACGATTCTTGACCATGCTGTAAGCGAATAACACCATCATCAAGAACGGAATAGGTTCTGCAGCGGAAGCAATCGAGCCAATCCATAACCAATACTCTGGTGTACCGATATAGAAGAAATGATGCCCTGTACCTGCTAACCCTGCAATCAAGGTCATGGCAATAATCAAATACAACCACTTGTCGATATGCTCGCGGTCTACGCCTGTGGTTTTAATCAACACGAACGCCAACAATGCCCCCAAAATAAGTTCCCACGTTGCTTCTACCCATAGGTGAACCACAAACCACCAGAAAAACTTATCCATTGCTAGGTTATCTGGCACATAGAAAGCAAACAGGAAGAAAAAGGCTAAGCCAAATAAACCAGTTAATAGAACAATTGAAATCGTTGTTGTACGACCTTTAAGAACGGTCATGGTGACATTCAAAATATAAGACAAGACAACAAAGACAATACCAATTTTGACGATGGTTGGTTGTTCTAAGAACTCTCGTCCCATAGTCGGAAATAGGTTGTTATAGGTCAGCTCTGCCAGCGTGGCGTAAGGCACAAATAAATAGCCTAAAATAGTAGCAACGCCCGCTGCTGCAAACACCCAAAAAGTAGCAAGCGCCAGTTTCGGACTCCACAATTCACGCTCACTTTCTTCTGGGATCAGATAATAGGTTGCCCCCATAAATCCAAATAGAATAAGTACGATCAATAGGTTAGTATGCACCATACGCAAGACGTTAAAGGGAATGACTGGAAACAAAAAGTCTCCATATAGGTACTGCGCACCCATACTCAAGCCAAACAAAATTTCGCCTGCTAATAATAACAGTGCAAAGATAAAATACGGTTTGGCAACCGCTTGAGAAGCATATTTCATCGTCATTATCCTTTAACGTTTGGTGGGCAATTCTGATTATTGATTTTAGAGGTCCAAATCAAAAAATCGGCCAAGTTATTAA
>DYST01000055.1 GCA_020726325.1 Thiomicrospira cyclica
GATTTGAATGCAAATGACATCGATGCTGCAAAGCGTACCATTGCTGGTACTGCGCGTAGCATGGGCTTAGTGGTAGAGGGTTAATATCATGGCAAAGTTAACAAAACGCCAAAAGGCGATGCACGCAAAGATTTCTTCAACTAAGACTTACTCATTTGAAGATGCTGCTGCGTTATTAAAAGAATTTACTTCTGCTAAATTTTCAGAATCAATGGATGTTGCGGTTAACTTGGGTATTGACCCACGTAAATCGGATCAGGTTGTGCGTGGCGCGACTGTATTACCAAATGGTACAGGTAAAAGCGTTCGCGTGGCTGTGTTCACCCAGGGTGCTAATGCAGAAGCGGCAAAAGCTGCTGGTGCAGAGTTCGTTGGTATGGAAGACTTAGCTGAACAAGTTAAGGGCGGCATGATGGATTTTGATGTGGTTATCGCTAGCCCAGACGCGATGCGCGTTGTTGGTGCTTTAGGTACTGTGTTGGGTCCACGTGGTTTAATGCCTAACCCAAAAGTGGGTACAGTAACACCGAACGTCGCGCAAGCTGTCAAAAATGCGAAAGCAGGTCAGGTGCGTTTCCGTGCTGATAAAGGCGGTGTGATTCACTGTACCATCGGTAAGGCTGCATTTGAAACAGCGGCACTTAAAGGCAACTTAGAAGCATTACTATCTGACTTGATGAAAGCCAAGCCAGCTGCTGCTAAGGGTCAATACATGAAAAAAGTTACCATATCAACGACTCAGGGTGCTGGGGTTACGGTTGATATGACCAGTGTGAATCTAAACGCTTAATTGCGTTTGGGAACACGAGATGGCTGTCCTTGCATGCAAGGCTGCTCATCTCAGACCGCAGGCGCTAACAATGTTAGCTTAATGTCCTGCGTAGAAGGGAAGCCACCATCTTGAGATGGTTAACTCGTTAGGAGAAATCAATGGCACTTAATCTTGAAGACAAGAAACAGGTCGTCGAGGAAGTGTCTGCTTTGGCGCAATCTGCCTTAGCAGTCGTTGCTGCGGAATACCGTGGTTTATCGGCTGTTCAGATGGATAAGCTGCGTGATGCTGCTCGTGATGCGAACGTGACGGTACGTGTTGTTAAAAACACGTTGGCACGTCGTGCATTGGCAGGTTCTGCGCATGAGTCAATGGCAGAAACACTAACTGGACCTTTGGTATTGCTGTTTTCAACAGCTGACCATGGTTCTGCGGCTAAAGTTACCAAAGAGTTCGCTAAGAAAAATGACAAGCTCGTTGCACGTTCTTTGTCTATCGGTTCTGGCTTACTGGGTAGCGATCGTTTAGATGCAATTGCATCTCTACCAAACCGCGACCAAGCAATTGCAATGCTCATGAGCGTCATGAAAGCACCAGTGGGCAAACTTGCTCGCACTTTGGCTGCTGTTCGCGATGCAAAAGAAGCAGCATAATTCCCAATTTTCGTTACTCGATACCTGTTTTTAGGAGATAAATCATGGCTATTACTAAAGAAGACATTTTAGACGCGGTTGCCAATATGTCTGTTATGGAAATCGTTGAATTGATTTCTGCAATGGAAGAAAAATTCGGCGTTACTGCTGCTGTTGCAATGGCAGGTCCTGCTGCTGTAGCAGAAGTTGTGGAAGAGAAGACTGAGTTTGACGTTGTATTATTAGATGCAGGCGCGAATAAAGTTTCTTGTATTAAAATCGTTCGTGCTTTGACAGGCTTAGGCTTGAAAGAAGCGAAAGACGCCGTTGAAAGTGCACCAACTGTTGTTAAAGCAGGTGTTTCTAAAGACGACGCTGAAAAAGCGAAGAAAGAGCTTGAAGATGCTGGTGCTAAGGCTGAAATTAAGTAATTTCACCGATTCGCACGCAAGCGTAACAATGGCAATAGCTGGAGGAGTTTTCCTCCAGCTTTTGTCATTTAATATCTTGCACCCGTTAATGGGAAGGGTTATGTCCCAAAGAATTTCTATTGCATTGTTTTAACCGATGAGGTTATCGATGACCTACTCTTTTACAGAGAAAAAGCGAATCCGTAAAGATTTTGCAAAACGCGCTTCGGTGCTTCCCGTTCCTTATCTGCTTAGTTTGCAGAAGGAGTCTTATCTTGACTTTTTGCAATTGGATATTGCAGCAGACAAACGCTCTAACGTTGGTCTCCATGCGTCCATGCGCTCTATATTTCCCATTCGTGCCGTCTCTGGTATTGCCGAATTAGATTATGTTAATTATCGTGTTGGTTTACCCGAATTTGATGTGCGTGAGTGTAAACAGCGCGGTGCAACATATGCTGCGCCATTGCGTGCTAAATTGCGTTTGGTGCTTTTCGATCGTGAATCGCCCGAGAATAACCGCCAAATTAAGTCGGTTAAAGAGCAGGAAGTTTATTTAGGCGATGTGCCTTTAATGACCGAAAACGGCACCTTTATTATCAATGGTACGGAACGTGTTATTGTAAGTCAGTTGCACCGATCTCCTGGTGTTATTTTTGATAGCGACAAGGGTAAGACGCATTCGTCTGGCAAGGTCTTATTTAATGCACGCATTATTCCTTATCGTGGTTCATGGTTAGATTTTGAATTCGATCACCATGATACGCTCTTTGTTCGTATCGACCGTCGTCGTAAGTTGCCTGTAACGGTATTGTTACGTGCGATGGGCTTTAGCAACAGTGAAATTTTATCAACTTTCTTCGAGCGTACGCAAGTTCGCTACGCAGACGGTAAGTTCATGCTTAAAGTGATTGAATCTCAGTTGAAAGGTGAAGTAGCCAGTTTCGACATTGTTGTTGGTGACAAGACGATCGTTGAGCTTGGTAAGAAAATTACCGCTAAGACCATGCGTGATTTAAAAGCTGAAAATGTATCAGAACTTGTTGTTCCTGAAGAGTTCTTATTTGGTAAGACTTTGATGGCGGACTTGATCGATGGTGATACGGGTGAAGTCATTGCCTTGGCTAACGATGTCATTAACCAAGAACGTCTTGATAAGATTAAGCTCATGTCAGCGGTTGATTTAGCGTTGGTTTATACCAATGATTTAGATCAGGGTGCATTCATTTCTGAAACCATGCGTTCGGATACAACCAAAACAGCACTCGATGCGTGGGTTGAAATCTACCGTATGATGCGTCCAGGTGAGCCGCCAACAGCGGAATCATCAGCAAACTTATTCAACAGCTTGTTCTTCAGTCATGATCGTTATGATTTGTCTGATGTCGGTCGTATGAAGCTTAATCGCCGTTTACACCGCGAACATAACGAAGGTGGTTTAGTCTTAAAGAATGAAGATATTATTGACGTTATCAAAGAGTTAATTAATATCCGTAATGGTAAAAGTGTTGTCGATGATATTGATACGCTTGCTAACCGTCGTGTTCGTGCTGTTGGTGAAATGGCTGAAAATGCGTTCCGTGTCGGCTTGGTTCGTGTTGAGCGCGCTGTTCGTGAACGTTTGAACGTTGCTGAATCAGAAGGCTTAATGCCGCAGGACTTGATTAACGCCAAGCCAATTTCGGCCGCAGTAAAAGAGTTCTTCGGTTCGAGCCAATTGTCGCAGTTCATGGATCAGGTTAACCCGTTATCAGAAATTACGCATAAGCGTCGTGTTTCGGCTTTAGGCCCAGGTGGTTTAACGCGCGAGCGTGCAGGCTTTGAGGTACGTGACGTACATCCTACCCATTACGGTCGTGTTTGTCCGATTGAAACGCCTGAAGGTCCAAACATTGGTTTGATTAACTCGTTAGCGGTTTATGCGCGTACGAATGACTATGGTTTTATTGAAACACCATACCGTCGTGTTATTGATGGCTTGGTGACGGATATTGTTGATTATGTGTCAGCGATTGATGAAGCGGAAGTGGTGATTGCGCAGGCGAATGCGAAAACCAATAGCGAAGGTAAGTTATCAGATGATTTCGTGCCTGCACGTTTCCAAAACGAATTTACACTAAAGCCAGCCAGTGAAGTCCAGTATATGGATATTTCACCCAAGCAAATCGTATCGGTTGCGGCGTCGCTCATTCCGTTCTTGGAGCATGATGATGCGAACCGTGCCTTGATGGGCTCGAACATGCAACGTCAGGCAGTACCAACACTACGTGCACAAAAGCCATTGGTGGGTACGGGGATGGAGTCAACGGTTGCGATTGACTCAGGTGTAACGGTTATTGCGAAACGTGGCGGTGTGGTGGTTTCTTCAGATGCTGGTCGTATCGTTGTGCGTGTTAATGAAGACGAAATTACCGCTGCAGAAACGGGTGTTGATATTTACAATCTGACGAAATACATGCGTTCTAACCAGAATACCTGTATTAACCAGCGCGTGATTGTCAAAACTGGCGACAAGATTGCGGTCGGTGATGTGTTAGCAGACGGTCCATCAACTGACTTAGGTGAGTTGGCTCTGGGTCAGAATATGCGTATCGCCTTTATGCCATGGAACGGTTACAACTACGAAGACTCGATTTTAATTTCTGAGCGCGTGGTGCAAGAAGACCGTTATACCACCATTCACATCGAAGAGTTGTCTTGTTTAGCACGTGATACCAAGTTAGGACCAGAAGAAATTTCTGCTGATATTCCTAACGTTGGTGAATCTGCGTTAAGCTTGCTTGATGATTGTGGTATGGCATATGTTGGTGCAAACGTCAAACCAGGTGATATTCTGGTTGGTAAAGTGACACCGAAAGGTGAAACACAATTAACGCCAGAAGAAAAACTCTTGCGTGCGATTTTCGGTGAGAAAGCATCAGACGTTAAAGATACTTCTTTACGTGTGCCTGCTGGTATCGAAGGTACGGTTATTGATGTTCAGGTATTCGTTC
The DNA here is from genome assembly GCA_020726325.1 of Thiomicrospira cyclica. Classification (GTDB taxonomy): domain Bacteria; phylum Pseudomonadota; class Gammaproteobacteria; order Thiomicrospirales; family Thiomicrospiraceae. Next base: position 4,808 of record DYST01000055.1, read on the forward strand.
GTGATGGCGCTGAAAAAGATAAGCGTACGCGTGATATTGAAGAGTTTGAGTTGCGTTCGGTTCGCAAAGATTTACAAGATCAGAAAAAGATCATGGCGCAAGACGTATATCGTCGTGCCCAGACTTTATTGATTGGACAAGTATGTAAATCTAGCCTCGTTAAGACATTAGTTAAGCAGATCATTAGTGTTGATAACCTGGCAGAAGTCGAAAGCAATAAGTGGTTAGAAATCACTGTTGCTGATGAAGCGGTTAACTTGCAGTTGGAACAGCTTGCTGCCCAGCTCAAAGCGAAGCATCAAGAACTGGATGATTTGTTTGAAGCGAAACGTAAAAAGTTAACACAAGGTGATGACTTACCTGCAGGTGTGATCAAAATGGTTAAGGTGTACGTTGCGGTTAAGCGTCGTATCCAACCAGGTGATAAAATGGCGGGTCGTCACGGTAACAAGGGTGTTATCTCGCGTATTTGCCCAATCGAAGATATGCCGTTTGATGAAAATGGTATGCCTGTAGACATCTGTTTGAACCCATTAGGTGTACCATCGCGTATGAACGTTGGTCAGATTCTTGAGGTTCACTTAGGCTTAGCGGCTTGGGGCTTGGGTCGTCAGATCGAAGTGATGATGCGTGAACAGCGTAACCGTGAAGAAATGCGTGGTTTCTTAGATCAGATTTACAACCAGTCGGAAGGTCAGTCGGTTGATTTTAGCGTCTTAACGGATGCAGAGTTTACTGAAATGACAGGTAACTTGCGTGGTGGTGTGCCATTATCTTCACCAGTCTTCGATGGTGTTTCTGAGGCCGAAATTAAACGTTTATTGCGTTTGTCGAATCAGCCAGAATCAGGTCAAATGACGTTGTTTGATGGTCGTACAGGTGAACCATTCGACCGTAAGGTCACGGTTGGTTATATGTACTATCTCAAGCTAAATCACTTGGTTGACGACAAGATGCACGCCCGTTCGACAGGTCCATACAGCTTAGTTACCCAACAGCCGTTGGGTGGTAAGGCGCAGTTCGGTGGACAGCGTTTTGGGGAGATGGAGGTATGGGCACTAGAAGCTTACGGTGCAGCCTTCACCTTGCAAGAAATGCTAACGGTTAAGTCGGATGACTTAGCTGGTCGTACGCAAATGTACAAAAACGTCGTTGACGGTGATGAGTACATGAACCCAGGTATGCCAGAATCTTTCAGCGTATTGATGAAAGAAGTTCGCGCCTTAGGTATCGATATTGAACTGGAGCAAGACGAATGAAAGACATCTTAAATCTGATTCGACGTCAGAACATTGTCAGCGAATTTGATGCCATCCGTGTCGGCTTGGCATCACCTGAGCGCATCCGCTCTTGGTCGTTTGGTGAGGTTAAAAAGCCAGAAACCATTAACTACCGCACGTTCAAGCCTGAACGTGACGGTCTGTTCTGTGCCAAAATCTTCGGACCAATTAAAGACTACGAATGCTTATGTGGCAAATACAAGCGCATGAAGCACCGTGGTGTGATCTGTGAGAAGTGTGGTGTTGAAGTCACGCAGACTAAAGTGCGTCGTGAGCGTATGGGTCATATCGACCTTGCAGCGCCTGTCACACACATTTGGTTCTTAAAATCGTTACCAAGCCGTTTGGGGCTGATTTTAGATACGACGCTCAAAGAATTAGAATCTGTTTTGTACTACGAATCTTACATCGTGATTCACCCCGGTATGACACCTTTAGAAAAAGGTCAGTTACTCAGCGTTGAAGAATACGAGCAAGCCTACGAGCAGTACCGTGATGAATTTGATGCCAAAATGGGTGCAGAAGCAGTTAAAGGTTTGCTCGATGGCATGGATTTGTTGGCGGAAGCAACGCGTTTGCGTGAAGAGCTCGACAGTACCACGTCAGAAACCAAATCAAAGAAAATTTCTAAGCGTTTGCGCTTAATTGAGTCTTTCATCGACTCTGGTAATAAACCGGGTTGGATGGTGCTAGAAGTGTTGCCAGTTCTGCCGCCAGAATTACGTCCGTTAGTGCCCTTAGATGGTGGTCGTTTTGCAACTTCTGACTTAAACGATTTATACCGTCGTGTGATTAACCGTAACAATCGCTTAAAGCGTTTGTTAGAGTTGAACGCGCCAGATATTATCGTGCGTAACGAAAAACGTATGTTGCAAGAGTCTGTTGACTCATTGCTCGATAATGGTCGTCGTGGTCGTGCAGTGACAGGTACAAACAAGCGTCAGCTGAAGTCGCTTGCCGACATGATTAAAGGTAAGCAAGGACGTTTTCGTCAGAACTTGCTTGGTAAACGTGTCGACTATTCAGGTCGTTCGGTCATCGTGGTGGGTCCTACATTGCGTTTACACCAGTGTGGTCTGCCTAAGAAAATGGCATTGGAATTGTTCAAGCCGTTTATTTTCTCTCGTCTACAAAAGCGTGGCTTAACCTCTACGATTAAGGGCGCGAAGAAGATGGTCGAGATGGAGCTGCCAGAAGTTTGGGACGTGCTAGAAGAAGTCATTCGTCAGCATCCTGTGATGCTCAACCGTGCGCCAACCCTTCACCGTTTGGGTATCCAAGCGTTTGAGCCTGTGTTAGTCGAAGGTAAGGCAATTAACTTGCATCCATTGGTGTGTTCTGCCTTCAACGCCGACTTTGACGGTGACCAAATGGCGGTTCACGTACCTTTGTCGTTAGAAGCACAGCTCGAATGTCGCACCTTAATGATGTCAACGAACAACTTGTTATCGCCTGCTAACGGTGATCCTGTGATCGTTCCGTCTCAGGACGTTGTCTTGGGTCTGTACTACATGACTCGTGATCGTTTGCGTGCTAAGGGTGAGGGTATGGTCTTCGCTAATTGGCAAGAAGTTGAGCGTGCGTTTGCTAACAAAGCGGTCGATTTACAAGCGATCATTAAAGTTCGCATTACCGAATACCGTAAAGACGAAGCGGGCGAATTGCAGCCATTTACGCACATTGTCGATACAACAGTAGGTCGTACTTTGTTGTTCAGCATTATGCCAAAAGGCTTAGACTTTGCCTTGATTAACCAAGCGCAAACCAAGAAACGTGTTGCACGCTTGTTAGACGCTTGTTATCGTGGTCTAGGTCCAAAAGAAACGGTTATTTTTGCTGACCAACTCATGTATACAGGGTTCCGTCATTCAACCTTGGCAGGTTTATCTTTCTGTTCAGATGACATGTTAATTCCTGACGAAAAAGTCGGTATTTTGGCAGAAGCGGAAGACAAGGTTAAAACCATTCAGAACCAGTATGAGCGTGGCTTGGTAACCCATGGCGAACGTTACAACAAGGTTATTGACATCTGGTCACATGCCAACGAGTTAGTAACTAAGTCGATGATGGATCGTTTGCAAGTAGAGCCAGTACGCAATACAGCAGGCGAAACTGAAAATGATGCGAATGGTAATTTGTTAATGCAAACCTCATTCAACTCGGTTTACATGATGGCGGATTCGGGTGCTCGTGGTAGCGTTGCACAGATGCGTCAGCTGGGTGGTATGCGTGGCTTGATGGCAAAACCAGATGGCTCGATTATTGAAACACCGATTACGGCGAACTTCCGTGAAGGCTTGAACGTACTACAGTACTTCATCTCGACACACGGTGCGCGTAAAGGTTTGGCGGATACCGCATTAAAAACAGCGAACTCAGGTTACCTAACCCGTCGTTTGGTCGACGTGGCGCAAGACGTGGTTATTGTTCAAGATAACAGTGACAAGACCTTGTTGGGCACTGGTATTCTGCTTAGTTCTCGTGTAGAAGGTGGTGAAATTGTAGAGTCATTGGGTGAGCGCGTGTTAGGACGTTGTATTGCTCAGGACGTTTTCCACCCAGAAACAGGTGAGCTGTTGATTGCAGACGGTACGTTACTTGCCGAGAAAGAAGTTAAATTGCTGGATGATCACGGTGTCGACCATGCTTACGTTCACTCGGTTCTAACCTGTATGAACCCGCATGGCTTAGAGCGCAAGTGTTACGGTCGTGATTTAGCAACAGGTAAGGTAGTTAACCTGGGTGAGGCTGTTGGTGTTATTGCTGCACAGTCAATCGGTGAACCAGGTACTCAGTTAACCATGCGTACCTTCCACATCGGTGGTGCTGCTTCAAAATCTGCGGCACAAAGCAGTATCGAAGTGAAACGTGGTGGTGTGGTCAAGCTGCATAACGCGCGCTTAATTACCAACTCTGAAAACAAGACATTGATCGTTTCTCGTTCGAGTGAGTTGACGGTGCATGACTCTCAAGGTCGTGAGCGTGAGCGTTATAAGCTACCATATGGTTGTAACGTATTGGTCGCTGATGGTGACATGACAGAAGCTGGTAAAATAGTGGTGCAATGGGATCCCCATACTCACCCCATTATTGCTGAGAGTTCTGGTGGTATCGAGTTTGCTGACTTTGTGGTTGGTAAAACGGTCGAAACCAAAACAGATGAAATCACAGGTATTACTAACTTGGTCATTAAGAGTGCCGACTATCGCGAAGCACTTAAGCCAGGTCAAAAGGTTGTCGAAAGCACCAGTGAAGAAGGCTACACCATTATTGGTGTGACGGGTATTGCAGGGGCTGCTGGTAAACCAAGTAGTTCGCGTGACTTTATTCCCAAACTGAATATTCGCGGTGCAGGTAACGAACTTGTTTCGTTGACTTTACCAAAAAATACAGTGGTATTGGTCAAGCATGGTCATCCCATTGCTCAGGGTGATATTTTGGCACGTGTACCACAGGAAACGTCTAAGACGCGTGACATTACTGGTGGTTTGCCTCGCGTTGCCGACTTGTTCGAAGCGCGTGTACCAAAAGATCCTGCGATCATGGCAGAAATTTCAGGTATCGTTAAGTTCGGTAAAGAAACGAAAGGCAAGCATCGCCTGATCGTAACGAACGAGCAAAACGAACAGCAGGAAATTTTGATTCCTAAGTGGCGTCATATTAACGTATTCGAAAACGAACACGTTGACCGTGGTGACATTGTGGTTGATGGCGCACCTAATCCGCATGACATCTTGCGTGTGTTAGGGGTTGAAGCCTTGGCGCGTTACGTGATTGACGAAGTGCAAGCGGTTTACCGTCTGCAAGGCGTTAAGATCAACGACAAGCACATCGAAGTCATCGTACGTCAGATGTTGCGTAAAGTTGAAGTGCGCGATCCAGGTGATAGCCGCTTAGTGAAAGGTGAACAGATTGATTACAACCGTGTATTGATCGAAAACCAGAAGCTACATGCAGACAACAAATTACCGATTCAATATGACCGTGTGCTGATGGGTATTACCAAAGCATCATTGTCTACGGAATCCTTTATTTCGGCAGCTTCTTTCCAAGAAACAACCCGTGTCTTGACGGAAGCGGCTGTTAGCGGCAAGCGCGATATTCTAGCGGGCTTGAAAGAGAACGTTATTGTGGGTCGTTTGATTCCAGCTGGCACAGGGTTTGCGTACCACAAGGCTCGTAAATCAGGACAGTATCGTCCACCGATGCCTAAGCCGCCTCAAACCCCCGCGCCCTTGTTCGCAGGCACCATTATTGATGATGATAGCAACGATTAATCGCTCTTTATCGCAATTTTGTTGACTAATGAACGCCTGATTACTTATAATCGGGCGTTTACTTTTGTTTGACTCATGACAAGCATTAAAACTGCTAGCAGTTTTTAAGGTTTGTTATTTTACGGAGACCCACTCTCATGGCAACTACCAACCAGCTGGTACGCAAAGGTCGTACTTCGCCGGTGTTCAAGTCTAAGGTTCCAGCCTTAGAATCTTGCCCACAAAAACGTGGTGTGTGTACACGTGTGTACACAACAACCCCTAAAAAACCTAACTCTGCGTTACGTAAAGTTGCTCGTGTGCGCTTAACGAACAAAATGGAAGTGACATCCTATATTGGTGGTGAAGGTCATAACCTGCAGGAACACAGCGTAATTCTCATTCGTGGTGGTCGTGTCAAAGACTTACCAGGTGTGCGTTACCATACCATTCGTGGTGCTTTGGACTGTGCTGGTGTTGCAAAACGTCGCCAAGGTCGTTCTAAGTACGGTGCGAAGCGTCCTAAGTCTAAATAATTAGACTGAGAACATTATTTTTAATTTGATTGTAATTATTACAGGTTAGTATCATGCCGAGAAGAAGAGAAGTCGCGAAACGCGAAATCCTACCTGATCCGAAGTTTAACGACGTTCTGATCGCCAAATTCATGAATATCATCATGGAAAGTGGTAAAAAAGCAGTAGCTGAAAACATCGTTTATGGTGCCTTAGACAAGATGGCACTAAAAACGGGCGCGAACGCAGCTGTTAAGTTCCAAGAAGTATTGGAAAAAGTGGGTCCCGTAGTGGAGCTTAAAGCGCGTCGCGTTGGTGGTGCTACTTATCAAGTGCCAGTTGAAGTGCGTGAAGATCGTCGAATTGGTTTGGCAATGCGCTGGTTGCGTGATGCTGCGCGTAAGCGTGGTGAAAAAGGTATGATGTTGCGTCTTGCTGGCGAAATGAATGATGCGCTTGAAAACCGTGGCGCGGCGATCAAGAAACGCGAAGAAACACATCGTATGGCGGAAGCTAACAAGGCATTCGCACATTTCCGTTGGTAATTTAACAGGGTTAAGCTGATGCAAAGTGTGTTGGCTTAACCAATAAAACTTAAAAGGTTTGAGACTGTGGCACGTACAACTCCTATTGGTCGTTACCGTAATATCGGTATTTCGGCTCACATCGATGCGGGTAAAACCACCACGACAGAACGTATTTTGTTCTACACGGGTATTTCACATAAAATCGGTGAAGTACATGACGGCGCGGCAACTATGGACTGGATGGCGCAAGAGCAAGAACGTGGTATTACCATCACGTCTGCTGCGACAACTTGTTTCTGGAAAGGTATGGATCGTTCTATGCCAGACCACCGCATTAACATTATTGATACCCCAGGCCACGTAGATTTCACCATCGAAGTAGAGCGTTCTATGCGCGTACTCGACGGTGCATGTATGGTGTACTGTGCGGTAGGTGGCGTTCAGCCACAGTCTGAAACCGTATGGCGTCAGGCAAACAAATATAAAGTGCCTCGTTTAGCATTCGTCAACAAGATGGATCGTGCTGGTGCTGATTTCTACAAAGTAGAAGAACAGATGCGCTCGCGTTTAGGTGCTAATCCAGTACCCTTACAGATCCCAATCGGTGCCGAAGAAAAATTCGTTGGTGTGATCGACTTAATCAAAATGAAAGCGATTAACTGGAACGAAGCTGACCAAGGCATGACATTTACTTACGATCCAATTCCTGCTGACTTGCAAGACAAAGCGGAAGAATATCGTATTAAAATGATCGAAGCGGCTGCTGAGTTTTCAGAAGAGCTAATGGATAAATACCTAGGCGGCGAAGAGTTAAGCGAAGCTGAAGTTAAAGCGGCAATTCGTGCGCGTACTTTGGCTGGCGAAATTATTCCGATGGTTTGTGGTTCTGCATTCAAAAACAAAGGTGTTCAAGCGATGCTTGACGCGGTGATTGAATTCCTTCCTGCACCGACTGATATTCCAGAAACGCCTTGTGAAAAAGAAGATGGTACACCATCGACAATGCCACATACGGATGAAGCACCTTTCTCTGCGTTAGCGTTCAAGATCATGACTGACCCATATGTTGGTTCATTGACCTTCTTCCGTGTCTATTCAGGTGTTATCGAATCAGGTAGTGCTGTATTAAACTCGGTCAAAGGTAAGCGCGAGCGTATCGGTCGTATCGTACAGATGCATGCGAACAACCGTGAAGAATTGACAGAAGTTCGTGCGGGCGATATCGCAGCGGCGATTGGTCTAAAAGACACAACAACAGGTGATACATTATGTTCTCAGGACAACGTCGTTGTCCTTGAGCGTATGATTTTCCCTGAACCTGTGATCTCGATTGCGATTGAACCTAAGACAAAAGGCGACCAAGAAAAAATGGGTCTTGCTTTAGGTCGTTTGGCGAAAGAAGATCCTTCATTCCGCGTTTCTTCTGATGAAGAAACAGGTCAAACCATTATCTCTGGTATGGGTGAATTACACCTTGAGATTTTGGTTGACCGTATGAAGCGTGAATTTAACGTCGAAGCAAACGTCGGTGCGCCTCAAGTATCTTACCGTGAAACGATTCGTTCTATGGTTAAAGATGTTGATGGTAAGTTTGTGCGTCAGTCTGGTGGTCGTGGTCAGTACGGTCACGTTGTATTGCGTGTTGAGCCAAACGAAGAAGGTGCAGGTTTCGTATTCCTAAACGAAATCGTTGGTGGTACTGTTCCTCGTGAATACATCCCAGCGGTTCAGAAGGGTATCGAAGAGCAGATGAAGAACGGCGTTTTAGCTGGCTACCCACTGGTAGACGTTAAAGTTGCCTTAACCTTCGGTTCTTACCATGACGTTGACTCGAATGAAATGGCGTTCAAAATCGCTGGTTCTATGGGTCTAAAAGCTGCTGTTATGAAAGCGACACCTGTGTTGCTTGAGCCAATCATGAAAGTCGAAGTGGCAACACCTGAAGACTACATGGGTGACATCGTTGGCGACTTAAACCGTCGTCGTGGTAGCATTCAAAACATGGAAGAAGGTCCTGCTGGTTCGAAAGAAATCACGGCAGAAGTGCCTTTAGCAGAAATGTTTGGTTATGCGACTGCAATGCGTTCTATGTCACAAGGTCGTGCAAGCTACTCGATGGAATTCAAGAAGTATGGCGAAGCACCTCGTAACGTAACAGAAGATGTTATTGCGAAAAACGCTGGACGTCGTAAAGACGTGAGTTAATTTGACTGCAAGTGTCCAGTAATACTGGATACTTGCTCTATTTTATTTTCAAAATTTTTAGTTAAGGAATAAGATCATGGCTAAGGAAAAGTTTCAACGTAGCAAACCACACGTTAACGTCGGTACAATC
>DYST01000056.1 GCA_020726325.1 Thiomicrospira cyclica
ATTTTTAGAAAAAAACATCGCTTGGGAACCGTAATTGAGTGGGAAGACAAAACAGCCCAAATTCAGTTCATGGAAGAATTAACGTTCACCATTGACGAGGCAAAACAAGGTATTTTAAGTAGGCGTGTGACAACAAAAAACTTACCTAGTGATTATCAAAAAACAGGTGGACATCTCAACGACTTATTAGAGGCACTCACCGTTACACTTGCCAACATTGGACGTAGCACTGGCGAACTTGCCTTTAGTCGCTTACACAGTGAAATGACTGGTGAGTATCATGGTGCATTTAGAACCATTCAACACGCGATTAACTTATCGCAGCGCAATCTCAACGAAGTGATTGCACAGGTTCAGTTCACAACAAAAGGTGTCACCGAATCAACCAAACAGTTAACCCGTGATATTGAACTCTTTACCGAACAAACGCATCAGCAAGCACATGCGATTAACAGCACATCACTAACCATCAGCAGCATGCTTAAAGGCGTGCAAGAAAATACAACCAATGTGAACCATGCCAATACCTTAGCAAAAGGCGTTAACCAACAGGTTGCTGCAGGTGAGCAGGTTATGGAACAAACAACCGAAGCCATGCGAGCAATTCATACATCTGGTAGTAAAATTGGCGAAATTGTAACCCTAATCGATACGATTGCTTTCCAAACAAACCTACTGGCACTCAATGCTGCTGTTGAAGCGGCGCGGGCGGGTGAACATGGTCGCGGCTTTGCCGTTGTTGCCTCTGAAGTGCGTAATCTGGCACAAAAATCGGCAACGGCTGCAAAAGATATTCAAGCGTTAATTGCTACTTCAGTGCTACAAATTGATGAAGGTACCAAACTTGTTGATAAAACACACGAAGCACTCAAAAAGATTAGCAGTTCTGTGAATGAGATGACAGAAGTGGTGTCGCATATTGCGATTACCACAACGCATCAGCAACAAGCAATCGACGAAATTAATCACGAAATTCATACCATGGATCACGTAGCGAAACAAACAACAGAACTCGTCGTGCAAACAGGTGATGCATCCGTTGCCGTAGCGCAAAAAATGCACGTCTTATCACAACTGGTTACACAATTCCAACTTTCTGATGCGGGCAAAGAAATTACCCATACAGGACGTTCATTATTGGCAGACATGAAGCAAGCACATCTTAATTGGTTGATTCGCATGTCTAATGTGGTTAATGGTTATGAAACCATTACCGATGTTGCAACGGTACGTAATCATCACTTGTGTGGTCTTGGTAAATGGCGCGATAGCACAGGAAAGACATTTGAACATTTACCACAAATAAAACAACTCGATGATGCTCACGCCCGCTTCCACGAATTGGTTGGCGATGCAGTAGAGGCAGCGAATAAAAAAGATTGTCATTGCGCTAATGGTAAGATGTTGGAAGTGGAGGCACTATCAGCTCAAGTTGTTTCTATTTTAGAAGCACTAGAACATAGCATCGAGCAAGAAGAACAACAGTCAACACGGAACAAACTCATGAGAATAAGTAAAACATAATCTTGCACATAAAAAAATATCTTATTGATTTTTAATGCCATTATACGCAAGCTAGCACTAATAAAATGACGAGGCTGATGGGTGAGTGAACGCGCTCAAATAAAAGCTCTCTTAACATTAAGGCGTATTTCGTTTAGAATTAGAAACTAACCCCTAACAATAAATAATCTATCATGCACCCACCCAGCGCGTTACATGAAGCGACACGTCAATCGCTTGAACACTATTTTGCCACGCTTGATGGTCAAATACCCATTAACTTACACGCTATTGTGATGCAAGAAGTTGAGCAGGCATTGGTTGAATTTGTCATGCGTCGTACAGGTCAAAACCAAAGTATGACCGCCAAATGGCTTGGTGTTAATCGTAACACGCTGCATAAAAAATTAACACAATATGGGCTACACCCCAATAGCTCGGATTCCACTCAAGGAGAAAACCATGCTCAAACCCGTTAAACGCGCCTTACTAAGCGTTTCTGATAAAACAGGTCTTATTGATTTTGCTCGCACGCTTAACAGCATGGGCGTTGATTTACTATCGACAGGTGGTACATTTAAAAGCATTCAAGATGCTGGCATTCCTGTAACCGAGGTTTCTAGCTACACGGGCTTTCCCGAAATGATGGATGGACGTGTTAAAACCCTACATCCGAAAGTACACGGTGGCTTGTTAGGTCGTCGTGGTACAGACGATGCCATTATGGCAGAACATGGTATCAAGCCGATTGATTTATTAGTCGTCAACCTATACCCATTCGAAGCAACCGTTGCAAAAGCAAATTGCAGCCTAGAAGATGCCATCGAAAATATCGATATCGGTGGTCCTGCGATGCTACGTGCAGCCGCTAAAAATCATGCTGATGTTGCCGTTATCACTGACATTGCTGATTACGGTCGCATCGTGGAAGAAATGACGACTAATAATGGTCAGCTATCACATGCCACTCGCTTCGATCTAGCCATTAAAACTTACGAAACCACATCGCGTTATGATGGTGCGATTGCTAACTACTTCGGCGCACGTTTAGGGGACGCAACCTTCGAACAGCCTGCCGACTTCCCGCGCACGTTTAGCAGTCAATTTGTGAAGGCACAAGGCTTGCGTTATGGCGAAAACCCACATCAGAAAGCAGCTTTTTACACAGAACGCAACAACACCGAGGCATCTATTTCAACCGCACGTCAGTTACAAGGCAAAGAATTATCTTACAACAATATCGCCGATACCGATGCTGCGCTAGAATGCGTTAAGTCCTTTGTGAAGCCAGCCTGTGTTATTGTGAAACATGCCAATCCTTGTGGTGTAGCTGTGAGTTTAGACGGTATTCGTGCTGCTTACGATTTGGCTTACGCGACAGACCCAGAATCGGCATTTGGTGGCATTATTGCCTTCAACCGCCCACTCGATTCTGATACCATGCAAGCGATTATCAGCCGTCAGTTTGTCGAAGTGATTATTGCGCCAGAAGTATCGCAAGAAGCTTTAAACATTGCTGCTAGCAAACCGAATGTGCGCGTCATGTCGTGTGGCGCACTACCAGAAACACGCACAGCCTTCTTGGATTACAAGCGCGTTAATGGTGGCTTATTAGTGCAATCTGCCGACATGGGCATGATTAGCAGTGACGACCTAAAAATCGTTACCCAACGCATCCCAACAGAAGCAGAAGTACACGATTTGGTATTCGCATGGAAGGTGGCAAAATACGTTAAGTCTAACGCCATTGTCTACGCTAAAAACCGTCAAACCATTGGTGTCGGTGCTGGTCAGATGAGCCGTGTTAACTCGGCGCGTATTGCCGCCATTAAAGCCGAGCATGCAGGCTTGCAAGTACAAGGTGCGGTAATGGCATCGGATGCGTTTTTCCCTTTCCGTGACGGTATCGACAATGCAGCAGCATCCGGCATTTCGTGCATCATTCAACCTGGTGGCTCGATGCGTGATCAGGAAGTCATTGATGCTGCCAACGAACACGGTATGGCGATGGTCTTTACAGGGATGCGTCACTTCCGTCATTAATTAAACACATATCGTTATACTCGGAAAAAATCTTAACATGAATATTCTCGTTATCGGCAATGGCGGTCGTGAACACGCACTTGCTTGGAAATTAGCCCAATCGGCTAAAGTTAATACGGTCTTTGTCGCGCCTGGTAATCCTGGTAGTGGCAACGAAGCGAAATGCCAAAATGTGGATATTTCTGCCACCGATGTGCCTGCGTTAGTTGCTTTTGCACAAAAAAATGCTGTTGACTTAACCGTGGTCGGACCAGAAGCACCATTGGCTGTTGGTGTGGTTGATGCTTTTCGTGCTGCTGGTTTAGCAATTTTTGGCCCGACAAAAGCTGCCGCACAGCTTGAAAGCTCTAAAGCCTTTGCCAAAGATTTTATGGCACGTCACAATATCCCCACTGCTTTTTACCGCGTCTTTAATGGCGAAGAACAAGCGCAAGCACTTGCCTACGTGCGCGAGCAAGGCGCACCCATTGTGCTCAAAGCGGACGGTTTAGCTGCTGGTAAAGGCGTTATTGTTGCCATGACACTCGCAGAAGCCGAAGAAGCGGTTAATGATATTTTAGGCGGCAAATTTGGTAGTGCTGGCGCACGTTTAGTTGTCGAAGCGTTTTTAACAGGTGAAGAAGCCAGCTTTATTGTGATGTGTGACGGTAAAAATAGCATCTCTATGGCAAGTAGCCAAGATCATAAAGCACGCGACAATGGCGACAAAGGACCGAATACAGGTGGTATGGGTGCTTATTCTCCTGCCCCAGTGGTAACATCAGATGTAGAAGCAAAAATTATCGAGCGCGTTATTAAGCCAGTCTTAGCTGGTATGGCAAATGAAGGCAATCCTTACACTGGATTTTTGTATGCAGGTTGTATGATCGATCCACAAGGCAATCCAAAAACACTTGAATTTAACTGCCGCTTTGGTGATCCAGAAACGCAACCGATTATGATGCGTTTACAATCTGATTTAGTTGACCTTGTTGAAGCAGCCTTAGCAGAAAAACTCGATGTCACGACAACGCAATGGGATAGCCGTGTTGCCCTAGGTGTGGTGATGGCTGCGGCACACTACCCAGATGAGCCTAGAAAGGGTGATGTCATCACAGGTATGAGCGAGGCAGAAGCAACTGGCGCCAAAGTGTTTCAAGCAGGAACAAGCTGCGATGCGCAAGGCAATATTATCACCAATGGCGGACGCGTGTTATGCGTCACTGCCTTAGGCAATACAACAGCGCAAGCACAACAAGCTGCCTACACTGCACTAAACAAAGTGAGCTTTGATGGTGCTTTTTTCCGTACTGATATTGGCTATCGTGCGGTTGAGCGTGAACAAAATAACAAATAATTCGTACAAAATTGACTTTAAGTAATACTTGCGTCATACAATACGCGTAAAATGAACCAACAGACCAATTAATGAAGAAAGAAAGGAAAGCACAATGCAAGTTGAAAATCACCTATCGTTAGCAAACGAGTTCCCAGAGTTTAAAGATAAAATTCATACCCTAAAAATGGAAAATGCTCATTTTGCAAAACTATTTGATGAGTATAATACTGCTGATACAGAAATTTTACGTATCGAAAGCGGTGCAGAGCATGCGGGTGATTTTGATTTAGAAACAATCAAAAAACAACGCCTACATTTAAAAGATCAGATTTATGCCATGTTGACTGCTGCATAATTTTTGTCTTTGATTATAAAAAGCCCAACTCAGCAAGTTGGGCTTTTTTGTAGCCAGTTAAAACCTACCAACTACAAACGACTGCTAACTGTTTTATCAGTTCACGTTGCGCATTAACATAATCAGTCATTTGCGCTCCTTGTGCCTGAATTGTTTTCTGAACACTACGCTCAAAAATAGGCAAGCGATTGCTTTTATCGAATAAACGACAATTTGCCTGAAGGGTCACCACCCCACCGAGCATACCATCAAGCTGAACAATGTCTGCCGACCATTGCTGACTGGGCACAACACGATTCTCAGCAGGATAAAGATACACGGCTTGCTGTGGATGTAAAACCTGTAGCTCTGACACTAATAATTGGCTGACTTCTTCCTGTAGCCGTCCGCCCCACTGATGTGACTCTTCAAACTTAAGTTCGCTATTTGAAACCCTAACCACTAACTGTGGTCGATTGAGAAGTTTTGGCAAACCAACCACACTCACCCCGACTGATGTAGCAGATACATCCTGTCGCGTTGTGACAGGAAACGCCTGCCCATCTTGCAACGCATAATAACGAACAGGCGATGAAAAACAACCAGTCAGTAACACACTCATAACGATAGCAATAATAAAGGTTTTCATATTATTCCTTGCCAAAAATCACGGCATTTGGTTGACGTTGTAAGGTATCAGCGAGCGTTTCAATCGCCCCTGCTGAACGTGCGACTTCTTGCATTAAGGTTCGCACATCATATTGCAGCAAGGAGTCTTCTGATAGGGTTTTATTCAAGGTTTGTAGTGTCGTTTGAGTTTGCACTAAGGTATCGTTGACTTGCACGGGTAAGGTTTGCATATTTGCCAAGGTTTGATTTACCTGCTTCAATAGTTGCTCCGTTTGACGTAAGACGGAAGCATCTTGCTTGCCATCCAACATACGATGTAGTCCCTTCGCTGTCTGATGCAACTCTTGAATGGTATCTTGAATGGGTGCTTTTTCGAGCTGTGCCATAACGCCGCCGACACGGTGCATAATCTGTTCCATATCGGTTTGCACAGTCGGAAAAACAAGATGTCCACTATCCAGTCGCACGGTGACCGCTTCAGGTTTGCTTTGATAATCAATATCAATCAACATTTGCCCTGTCAACAGATTGGCGGGCTTGAGCTGCGCCCTTAGCCCTTTTTCAATCATTGCCTTTAAGAGTGATCGCCCTTGTTCTGCATCACTCCCCAATGCCAAGCGTTCTGGCCATAATTCGACCAATACTGGTAGCTCTACCGTGAGCTGACGCGCATCAAAACGTGCTCGCACATCCAACACATGCCCGATTTCTAAGCCCTTATGCTCAATCCGTGCTCCATTACTTAGCCCAGCAACACTGCCTGTAAATAGCATTAAATAGCTTAACCTAACACTAGGCTTGTCTTGGGTAATACTATCTTTATCTGGATAAAGGGCAAATAAATGCCCCTCCTGAACAGGATGTTCGGCATCGAGTTGCAAAATATTTTCAAATGCCAAGCCACCTTGCATAAAAGAAAGCAAGGACTCCATTTGCGCTCGCACACCTTCGCTGCTCATTTTAATGTCAATACCATTTACATTCCAAAATCTCGTTTCGCTACGCACCAAGCGATCATATGGACTGCGAATGAATACCTGAATGCGCATACGATCGTCTTTACCAAGGGTATAAGACACCACTTCACCCACCGCAATACCTCGATAAAAAACAGGCGAGCCAACATCCATCGAGCCTAAACGATCGGCACTGAGCCAGAACTGACGACCATCGGAAGCCCCACTCAATGTCGGCGGTTCATCTAATCCTGTAATGATTGTAGGCATTTCACCCAGCTCCCCAGGCATTAGAGCAATATAAGCACCCGATAACAAGGTACTCAATCCACTAATGGTTCGCGTTGTCACACGTGGACGCACCACCCAAAAACGCGCATCGGCATGAAGTTTCTTAGCAATATCACGATCCATTGCAATGCGTACTTTAACCCGATCTAGGCTATCGCTTAAACGCACTTGCGTTACTTTCCCGACATCCACATCTTTATAACGAACCCGTGTTTTACCAGCTTCTATCCCAGTCGCTGTCGCAAACTCGACCTCGACACTTTGACCCTGACTACGCCAAGCCTCATAACCAATATAACTGGCGATACCTAAGGCAACTAAGGGCACTAACCACACCAGCGACCATTGTCGTGAGCGTCGAACAATCTTTGCATGTACAATTGGCTCAGACATTAGCATCACCCTCTTTCTCCTCACACACATCCCATAACCAACGCATATCAAAATCTGCTGTTGCCCACAGCGTCAGCAATACCACTGCGGCAAAGGATAAACTGCCCGCCCCAACCTGAACCGAAGCAAACTCACCAAACTGAACCAAGGCAACCAATAAAGCGATGACAAAAATATCGACCATTGACCACTTACCAATAAATTCAACCAATCGATACAACCGTGTTTTATCACGCAATCTAGCGCACCAGCGAAAGTGTACACTGAATAACAAACTTGATAAAACCAGCATTTTCAACAAAGGCACTAAGATACTGGCAACAAAAACCACCAGTGCCAACAGCCAAGCATCGGTTTGCACAAAATGCACCACACCACCAATCAAGGTATTACTGCTTTCTTTTCCTAAAGAAACAACCGTCATAACAGGCAATAAATTTGCAGGAATATATAAAACAACAGCAGAAAATAATAATGCCCATACCCGTCCCAAGCGTGGCAAGCTCCGACGTTGCACCGCACTACCACAGCGACCACAGGCAACAACATCATCCGTATGAACATAATTGAGTTGCGAACAATGCTCACAAGCAACCAGTCCTTGTGATAAGGCTGTTATCGACATTGATGCACCGCTCGCCAATAGACATCGGCATCAAATAATAAACGCATGGCACTCATCACCAACATAAAAGCAATGAACGCCAGTAATGACCAATCGGGCAATAGCTGTGCCATATCGGTCAACTTAACAGCAGTCACCAATAAACTCAAGAAAAAGACTTCTAGCATCACCCAGCCCTGATTGGCATAAAACAAACGAAAAACCCAGCCTACCAGCACTGGCACTCGACCAAAGCGCAAAGGCAACAATAGCCACAACATCGCCCCCAAATAAATCAGTGGCGCAACAATGGTGGTCATTGCCACCAATAAAGCCAATAACCACTCGTCTTGGTCGAGCATGGCAAATGCCGTTTGCCATAATGATAATGCCTGCTGTGTGCCATTAAAGTCAATTACTAATACGGGTAAAATAAGACTCGCCAACCACAGAATTAGCCCAGAGACTGTCAGCGCAAACATCGCGTCTATCGAGCGACCACCACGGACTAAAACAGCATCACAACGCGGACAAAGAGCACGCTCACCCTCACGCAAATGCCCAACTTCTAGCAGTAAATCACAGTCTGGACAGGCTTTCATTTTCACCATAAAGTAACATGATAAATAAGATATAAAGACTACGTACAATCTAAAGAATGGCAAAAAAATTACGCACTAAAAAGAAGTATTTATACGATTCACTCACGATAAAAAAATAAAACTTTTGCACAAATTTTTTTAATTCAGTTTTCAGTTTTCAGTTTTCAGTTTTCAGTTTTCAGTTTTCAGTTTTCAGTTATTATACAACAAGTTGCATAAAAATTCAATATTGATAATCATAAATAAAAGTAACTACTCAGTCTATACATATAGTGTTTTATGTCTTACCAGAACACTATATGTTGTTTTTATGCTTTTTTAATACGGCTATTTTTAAGCAAGAAATGCTAAAATTTCTCTCAAAACATGCATAAAATCACTTAACTTATTGATTTAAGGGACTGAGCAGTTACAAATAAAAATGAAAAAACGATTCAATCTCATTAAATTAATTTATTACCCATATAAAAAACAAACCAATGACATCTTGTTTATGGTTGTCTATTCACTGACAATAAAACTATAATATCTGCCTAAAGAACTACGATATTTATTCTTGCGTCAGTACTTATTTATTTATCCCAACCTAACAACTTAACCGAGGAAAGTAACATGACCACCCAACAAGAGTATCACCTATCTGCTGACACAGTCATTTTATCCACAGCCGATTTACACGGAAATATCATCGACTATAACGCAGGTTTTCGTGATGCTTCTGGCTATACAGACTCGGAACTTAAAGAAAAACCTCATAATATTTTACGCCATCCCGATATGCCTAAAGAAGCATTTAGTGACTTTTGGCAAACCATCCAAACAGGTCTCCCATGGTTTGGTATCGTTAAGAACAAGCGTAAAAATGGTGATCATTACTGGGTAGCAGCCAATGTCAGCCCAATTACCGACAATGGACGCACAACGGGATACTTATCGGTACGTTATCCTGCAACACGCGAGCAAGTTATCGCAGCAGAACGTCTTTACGCCGATGTCAAAATGGGACGTGTTCCATTTCCCTACACCAAACTCAAATCGAATAATACGCTACTTCCCATTGCTGTCGCTAGCAGCACACTAGCCATTGTATTACCAATGATTTTAGGAAATTTATCTTTGGTTGATATGCTCATTAGCGGTACGGTTGGCATATTAGGCATTGCTTATATGGCTTATCACTTACAGTCTAGCAAGCGCATACAACCAATGTTGCAAAAAGGTATCGAATCCCTTGCCAATGGTCGTCTGAGAGCTAAAATAGAAGACAATACGACACTAGGCTTCGCGCTTAATATGGTTCGTTCACGTCTTGCTGAAACAGATGCCAAAAACTACGATGCCATGCGCTCTGCACAAGTCATGACCACTGCACTCAATGCCGCGACAACCAATATCATGATTGCCGATGTACGCTTTAATATTAGCAGTATGAATACATCACTACGCGAGATGTTCCTCCATAACGAAGCAAAACTTAAATCTGTTTTACCCAACTTTTCTGTGAATAGCCTTGTTGGTTCGAATATGGATATTTTCCATAAAAACCCTGCACACCAACGAATGATGGTCGAAAAACTCACAACAAACTTCCAGACTGATCTCAAACTTGCTGGCTTGGTCATTCGCCTTACTGTTACGCCAATCGACCTAAACAATAACCGCCTAGGCTATGTTGTCGAATGGCTAGACCGAACGATTGAGGCTGCGATTGTCCATGATGTGGTGGAAGTGTCTCAATCAATGAAAAATGGTGACTTTAGTCAACGCATTAACACCGAAGCGGAAGGTGCTTTCTTACAAATCAAAACGGGGCTTAACGAAGCGATTGATAATATTCAACACGTCATTATGTCCATAAGTGAAGTTTTAGAAGCACAAGCAACAGGTGACTTAACGAAAAGCTTACCGAGTAGTACTTTTAAAGGACAGATTCATGATCTTAAAAATGCCATTAACTATTCTAGCAGCAAGGTAAAAGAAAGCATTATTCTCGCCACAAATACCTCTGCTATTGTTAATCTCGCTGCAGAGCAAGTATCAGCAGGCTCTGCCGACTTATCTAGTCGTGTACAAGAGCAAGCGTCAGCACTGGAAGAAACCAGCGCAACCATGCATCAAATGGCAGCAGCAGTACAAGCGAATACTGCCAATGCTAGAAAAGTGGCAGATTTAGCGCATCAAGTTCAAAATCAATCAGCCGAAGGTATGCAGGTTATGCAACAAACAATTAATGCCATGCAAGCCATTCAAGACTCGAGCAATCAAATTAGTGAGATTGTTACTTTAATTGATAGCATTGCTTTCCAAACCAATCTACTTGCGCTTAATGCCGCTGTTGAAGCAGCCAGAGCTGGTGAACATGGTCGTGGTTTTGCAGTCGTTGCCAGCGAGGTCAGAGCTTTGGCTGGAAAATCTGCCGATGCTGCAAAAGACATTAAAGTTCTGATCGAAAATAGTACAAATCGCATTGAGAACGGTACTCGCCTTGCAAACAAATCTGGTGAAATGCTGGATGGCATTTCACACTCTATCGAGCAGGTTGCAGGGATGATCGAAGAAATTGCTAACTCATCTCATGAACAAAGCACTGGCATCAATCAGGTACACTTGGGCATTACACAAATTGATGCCGTGACACAACAAAACTCCGCGTTAGTAGAACAAACAAGTGCTGCGGCTGAAAGCTTACGTAGCGAAGCTTATAACCTACAACAGAACATGGCTTTCTTTAACACGGGTGACGCATCCACTAAACAGATCAACGCTAATCGTCAACCACAACAGAAAAAACGATTGTTAATTGGATAGTGAATGATTTGTTGATTATTTATTAACAAGCCTTCAGTCATTCTCATATACATGGGAATGACTGAATATGGATACTAATCAATCTAAATAATAGAAGTATAACCCCCATGCCACGAGCAAAACTCGCACGACTAGAGCAGGATTTAAACACACTTAATCAATCATTAAGCAATGTAATTGAAGCTATTTCTATTGCCAGCAATCAAAGCACACTGACAGGGATGTGAGCACCTCTTTAAAAATCGCACATAAAAAAATGGATGATATCACTGAATGAGTTAAAAAAATTCGAAAAGATATCTAGTTTTTCTTTTTTAACAGAGTCCAACTTAGCGCAAGCAGTCAAAGCGACAACTTCGACGGAATGAACTTGCACCAAGTTATTCCTATTGCACAATCTGTTTAATTCGTGACTGCAGCGTTTCTCTGTCATTCGCTGTTAAATTAATATGCCCTAATTTACGCCCAGCACGTGGTGCTTTGTCATACAAATGCACTGCCGCATGCGGGATTTTTAATACCGACTGCCAATCACCCAAATCACCGATGAGATTAATCATGGCAGCGACTGGCACTTCCATGCCAGCGTCCCCGAGCGGCAAGCCTAACAAAGCACGACAGTGATTCTCGAACTGATCTGTCCAAGCCCCATCCTGACTCCAATGCCCCGAATTATGCACGCGCGGCGCCATTTCATTGGCAACCAAGCCATTAGGGGTGTCGAATAGCTCCAACGCCAAAATACCAACATAATCTAACTCAGTCATAATCGACTGTATCGCTGCCTGTGCTTGTTGTGTCAGGGCATCGGTTAAGTTTACTGCTGGTGCAATGGTGAGGCGCAAAATACCATCAACATGCGTATTTTCAACCAAAGGATAAAAAACAACATCACCCGCAACACGACGCGCGGCAATAATCGACAGCTCACGAGCAAAAGTAACAAATCCTTCTAAAATCAGTTCTCGATTGCCAATACGCACCCACGCCGATTCAATATCATCCACGGTACGCAATACTGCCTGACCCTTGCCATCATAGCCTTCGGTTGTGGTTTTAAGCACGGCTGGTAAACCGATTGTTTTAACTGCGTCTTGTAATTCAGCAAGGCTGTTCACAATCATAAAAGGGGCTGTTTCGATACCAAGACGACGAAATAAGGTTTTTTCACGTCCACGATGTTGCGCAGTAAACAATGCCTTGGCATTGGGCATCACAGGCTTACGCGCACTGATATAGTCCACTAAGGCGACAGGCGTATTTTCAGACTCAAAAGTCACGACATCGACTGCATCAATAAAGGCATCGAGCTGATCCTGATGGTACAAAGCACCCAGCGTCTGGCTGGTTGAACTTGGCACATCTTCATAAAAAGCAAAACGCGCCCCTAAGCGCGTCCCTGCCAATGCCAACATACGACCAAGTTGCCCTGCGCCAATCACACCAATGACAGAACCGACACTCATAGCACAGGATCCGCTTGTTCTAAAACGGCATTGGTTTGTGCAGCACGAAAATTATCAACTTTTTGTGCCAATGCTGCATCTGTCGTTGCTAAAATTTGCGCTGCTAAAATACCTGAATTTTTAGCACCCGCTTCACCAATTGCAAGGGTTGCCACAGGAATACCGCCTGGCATTTGCACAATCGACAACAAAGAATCAAGCCCCGATAAGGCTTTAGATTGAACAGGCACACCCAAGACAGGTAAGCGCGTCATACTGGCAACCATACCTGGCAGATGCGCAGCCCCGCCAGCACCAGCAATAATGACTTTTAAACCACGATCCGCAGCCGACTTAGCATAGCTTACCAGCAAATCTGGGGTACGATGCGCCGAAACCACTTTGGTTTCGTAAGGCACGCCAAACTGTTCAAGCATCATCGCAGCTTGTTGCATGGTCGGCCAATCCGACTGAGAACCCATAATAATACCGACAACAGGAGACATAGCAATCATTCACGTAAACTTTAAAACGGTATTATCCCAGATTTTTTATCAGAACACACGATGATAACGAGCAAATAAGGTGCAAAGTTTTTATTGACAAAAACGATTATTTTATATAAATTATATTTTATATGAATACAATTTTATGGAAATTGGATTTTTTATGAAAGAATTGTTTAAGCAGCGCATCCTAGACTTTCATCAAACAGCGATTAAACCGCTAAAAGCGCGAG
>DYST01000057.1:0-9926 GCA_020726325.1 Thiomicrospira cyclica
CTGCCAATCAATTGGTGTTTGTCCATGCGCCATTAAGTCAGCATTAATCTGTGAAAAAGGTTTGCTGCCAAAAAAGCCACGATAAGCCGATAACGGTGACGGATGAACATTACGAATAATTGTATGTTTTTGCGGGTCGATCATTGCCCCTTTTTTTTGTGCATAACTGCCCCACAGCACAAAAACCAGATGCTCATGCTGCGCATTGAGTGCTGCAATCGCAGCATCAGTAAACTGTTCCCAGCCTTTGCCTTGATGACTATTGGCTTGTCCTGCTTCGACAGTTAATACCGCATTGAGTAAAAGCACCCCCTGCGTTGCCCACGGCATTAAATACCCTGTATGTCCGTTATCAATACCACAGTCATCGAACAGTTCTTTATTGATATTAAGCAGCGATTTCGGCAAAGGTTTAACGTCGGCTTGTACCGAAAAGCACAGACCATGCGCATGACCAATGGTAGGGTAGGGGTCTTGCCCCAGAATAACCACCTTCACGCTCGAAAATGGTGTCGCATTAAAAGCCGCAAACCAATGGCAACTTTCAGGCAAAATACGTTTACTCGCAGCCTTTTCTGCCAGCAAAAAAGCTTTGAGTTGCTGCATATAGGGCTGGTCAAATTCGCTTGCCAAGTGAGCAAGCCAACTGGCTTCTAAGGCGATGGGCTTCACGGCGAAAGACGCTCACATGCCCAATCATTGTCTGCTAAACGGAAGCGTAAGCGATCATGTAATCGATTCGGGCGACCTTGCCAAAACTCAAAGCTGGTCGGTACAAGACGATAGCCACCCCAATTTGCTGGACGAGGAATGGGTAAACCATCAAATTGTGCACGAATCTGATCAAAGCTTGTTTCTAAGTCGGCGCGACTGTTAATCACTTGTCCTTGTCGCGAAGCACAGGCTGCTAACTGGCTATCTCTGGGGCGTGAAGCAAAATAAGCATCAGATTCGGTAGCACTTACTTTTTCGATAGCACCCTCAACCCGAACCTGACGCTCTAATTCTGCCCAGAAAAAGGTACAGGCAGCCTTGGGGTTTTGAGCAAGCTCCTCACCCTTTGGGCTATCATAGTTTGTATAAAAAACGAGACCCGAATCCAGTGCTTTCAGTAACACCACGCGTGCGTGTGCCTGCTGATTTACATCGGTTGTAGCAACAACCATTGCCGTTGGTTCATTATGGTTGCTGTGAATCGCTTCATTGATCCAATTTTGTAATGCGGTCAACGGATTTTTCTCTAAGTGAGACCAATCCAAGGCTGCTCGTTGATATTGGCTACGAATACTGGCAAAATCACGATTGGGCATAATTACCTTTTCCTAATGTTAAAATATCACCTGAACATGGTACACTTTACTCATGCGTAATCATACTCACTTTTTCAAAAAACCTCATGTTTTCTTTGCTCTCTTTGCTACGTTAATGATATGGCAGAGTGCTGCTTTTTCGGCAGTAAGCTATCGTTTTGGTGTGACAAATATTGAAACCATTATGACGACGGCAGCCTATTGGAATCCTATTTTAGCGTGGATTGAAAAGCAAACAGGTGTCAGCTTGGTTCTGCAAATGGGCATAACAGCGGAAGAAACGCAAGCGCGTTTAATGCGCGGTGAATATGATTTTTTTTATGGTTACCCTTTATTGCAACCACAAGTGCGAGACAAGCTTAACTTTCATGTACTGCTTAAAAACAAGAGTGTGATTAATACTTCAGCTATTGTGGTACAGTCAAATAGTTCGTACTTTGCATTAAAAGATTTAAATAACAAACGATTATGGATGCCTTATCCCAGTGCGTTTATTGCTCATAGCCTTCCTATGGCTACTTTGTTGGCACAAGGTATCCATGTCCAACCGCAATTGGTAGCAAACCAAGAGTCTGTCATTAGTGCCTTTAAATTGGGTCAAATTCAGGCGGTAAGTGTTAATATGCGCATATTCGAAAAATTAATGAAAGATCACGTGCAAAGTTATCGGGTATTATGGCGTTCGCCGCCATTACTCTCTCTCCCTATCGGTGCACAGGAGTCGGTTCCTTTAGGTGTTGTTGAGCGCGTGCAGGCTGCGTTTGTCGCCATGATAGACGACCCTGAAGGTAAGCTGATTTTACAAACAATTAATCAGCGTATGGGATTAAAATTGGCAGGTTGGGAAATAGCATCGGACAAAGAATATCAGTTTGCAATCGATAGTTATCATTATTTGCTAGAAAATAAGATTAACCATGATAAGTAAGGTTGAATGATGGGATTAAAACAACGTCTGTACGCGCTATTGTTTGGTGTGATGCTGGTTTTTGTTATTGCTGGTTTAACGCTATTAACAACATTGATGCGTGATCAGTCTGCTGATGAAACGCAACAGCGGTTATCGAATATCGCCGAGTTGATTGTGCAGGATGTTATTTTTGCCAATATTACTGATGATCTAGCAAGGCTCGATCAGCGTTTACATCTTTATGCGCGACAAATTTTCTTGCGTGAAGTACGCTGGACGAGTCCAGATAACATGACCTTGAATGCGCAGACACAGTCTTTATTAATTGCTCCAGACTGGTTCGTTAAACTCACAGACTTTCAACCACAAGTATTGCGTCAACAGGTTGTCTGGTTTGGTAAGTCTTACGGAGAAATTGTATTAACAAGCGAAATTTCTGACGAGGTCAATCATCTTTGGGTGTTGGTGCGTTACGGCTTATGGCTAACCTTGGTGTTGTTACTGGTGTGGCTGTTGGTAATAGAGCTGTTTATTCAGCCGAATATGAAAGTGGCAAAGTTATTGGCAACAGAAGCAAGGCGTTTGGCGAGAGGAAAACTAGAAACACCCATTGCAATGGTGGGAGCCGCGGAGTTTGTTTTATTGGCACAAGCAATGGAAGATATGCGTGCATCCTTTTTAATGCGCGTCAATCAAAATGAACATCAACGGCAAGTATTAAAAGATCTGAGTTTTGAAAATGAACAGCGCCATCAGTGGTTAAAAAGTTTGCTTAATAACATGCGCGTTGCTGTCTTGCTAGAAGATCACGATCAATGTGTTGTCTTTGCCAATCAACTGTATTGTGATTTTTTCCGTATCGCGATTGAACCTCAAGCCTTAAAAGGTTATCCAGGTGAACGTTTAGCACAAGAAACGATGTTGCTATTTTTCGATACTCAAGCGGTAATGTCACAACGTGAGGGGCTGATTTCGGCAGGAAAAGCAGTCAACCAGCAGTTACTTTCAATGCAAGATGGGCGTTGGTTATTGCGTGACTTTGTGCCGATTGTCGATGAGCGCGGTCATGTTAATGGACATTTTTGGATGTATCAAGATGTTACCGATACGCATTTATTACGTCAAACGCTTGCTGATGAACGCGATTTAGCACAGGTGACCCTCTCTTCTATTGGTGATGGTGTGATTACCACTAATATGCAAGGCATTGTGACCTTTATTAATGCAGAAGCGGTTCGTGTAACAGGTTGGTTGCCTGAGCAAGCAATGGGACGTGCGATAACAGAAGTATTCAAGGCAGTACATGAAGGTGCCGATGATATCTGGCTCGATCCTGTGGCGCAGGTATTGGCGACAGGGGAAAAAGTAGAATTATCGAATCATACTTTGTTAAGTCATAAAATACTGAACAAACGTACACCAATAGAAGATTCTGTTGCCCCGATTTTAGACCGATTAGGGCGTGTTATTGGTAGTGTTTTGGTGTTTTATGATGTATCGGATAAGTATGCACTTGAGCAGGAGCTACGCTGGCAAGCCACGCATGATAGCTTGACTCACCTCATTGGCAGACAAGAGTTTGAGTATTTATTGCATCAAACGCAAGCCAAAACGGATGAACATACCCTGATTTATCTGGATTTAGATCAGTTTAAATTGGTAAACGATACCGCTGGTCACTTAGCAGGCGATACGCTTCTGTGTCAAGTTGCCGATTTATTTCGCCTAACCATTGCTGAAATACATTGCCTTGCTCGTATGGGCGGCGATGAGTTTGCCGTTCTGGTTGCGGGTAATGTTGATATTGCGATGCAGGTTGCTGAGTCCTTGCGTGCGGTATTAACGGACTATCGTTATCAACACCTTGGGCGCACTTACCAGATCACCGTGAGCATTGGTGTTGTCCCTAACATTAGTGGTCAAACAGATACCCATATGTTAATGGCAATGGCCGACGCTGCTTGCTATGCGGCTAAAAATGCGGGACGTAATCAAGTGCGGCTTTATCAAGATAGTGATGCTTATCTTATGGGACAGCAGGCTGAAATGGCATTGGTTAGTGATTTATATGCCGCCTTGGAACATAATCGTTTTGAATTGTATGCGCAAAAAATTGTTGGTTTACAAGCATCAACAGCCGATGAAGGCTTGCATTTTGAAATATTATTGCGTTTACGTGATGTCGATGGTAAGTTAGTATCTCCTGCTGTATTTATTCCAGCTGCTGAAAATTATGGCTTAATTTATCGTATTGATCGTTGGGTAATTGAGCAGACATTAAAGTTATTAGGTGATCATGCCGATATGTTGGCAGCGATATCTGTCTGCGCCATTAACCTATCAGGGCAGTCTTTTGCACAGCCAGATTTGGTTGCCTTCATTCGTGAAAACATGCTCAAAACAGGTGTGCTAGGGCATAAGTTGTGTTTTGAAGTAACAGAAACCGCAGCGGTATCGCAATTATCGCAGGTAGCAGACTTTATCCGTGAGATGAGCGCGTTTGGTTGTCAGTTTGCATTAGATGATTTTGGCTCAGGTCAATCATCTTTTCGTTATTTAAAGCATTTGCCTGTTAATTATTTGAAGATTGATGGTAGTTTTGTGCAAGATATGTTAAAAGACAAGATGAATGAAGCCTTAGTGCGTGGTATGCATGAAATTGCTCAATCATTGGGTATGCTTACGATTGCAGAATTTGTTGAAACGGGTGATGTCGCTGACGTTTTACGTGATATTGGCGCGGATTATGCTCAGGGATGGCATTTCCATCGTGCACAGCCTTTGCAGGACTTGCTCGGACAGCAACTCAAGTAGCAATTAGTATAAAATCAATATAAATAATAGTATAGGGATATTTCATGCGACGTAATGAACCAGTGACACAAGTTGAATACTTATTGCCAAGCGATGCGTTGCTGGTAACGAGAACAGACTTGATGGGTAATCTTGTTTACTTGAACGAGTCTTTTCTTGAGGCAAGTGGTTATACGCAAGAAGAGTTACTAAATCAGCCGCATAAATAATATGATGCGCCATCCAGATGTACCCGAACAAGTCTTTGAAGACATGTGGCATACGCTTGAAGCAGGTTTGCCGTGGACGCAGGTTGTTAAAAATCGACGCAAAGATGGTAGCCATTATTGGGTGGATGCACAGGTAGTTCCTTTTGTTCGTGATGGCGAACATATTGGTTATATGTCGATCAGACGTCCTGTGACGCAAGAACAAGTCACACAAACCGAAAAAATTTATGTTGCGATTGCCAATAAAAAAATGAGGTTGCATCAAGGTCGAGTGGCTGGTGTCTTCGCGCGAATGAGCCCATTAGAAAATTTAAACCCATCGGCAGCTATGTCCGTGATGGTGGTTTTCTTCTCAATGCCTGCTTTGCTCAATACTTTTGGTGTTACCGTTAACGATTTATGGGTGCAAGTGAGCGCGATTTTATTGCCACTGTTGGTTTATTTTGGTGCTGAGTTCGCCCAAAATCGCTTAGAACGGTTGAATGCAATTTTGTCGGGTATTGCAGGCGGAGAGTTTAGAAATAAAATCCCACTTTACGGTGATAATATTTTGAACCAGTTGGCGGCGCGAGTTTCGATTATGCAAACACGTCTGGCTGTTGCGCAAGACGAAAATAAAACGAGCATGTCTAGTGTGCGGCGCATTCAGTCTGCTTTTGAAGCATCGCCGTCACCCATGCTCGTTGTTGATCAATTTAATATCATTTTATTTGTTAATAAAGCCATGCGCGATTTCTTGAACTTGCGTCAAGAGCGTATTCGACAATCAAATCGTCAGTTTGATCCGAGTCATGTTCTTAATTACGGTATTGAAAGTATTTTGCCGCTCTTTAGTAAGGTTGTCGCAAAGGCGACAGGTCAGGAGCGTCAAATTACCACGGTGCGTTTTGGGGGACGAGATTTAGTTGTTCGCGCTACCGCGATTCGCGATGCTGCAGGACGTTTGTTGGGTGTGGTTATTGAATGGACAGATATTACTGAAGAATTGGTGATGCAACGTGCGATTGAGTCCATTGTCGAGCGTGCGCAGCGTGGTTACCTAGATACGCGTTTGGATATTGGGGGCTCAGAAGGTTTCTATAAAAATTTTGCTGAACGGTTTAATACCATGATTGACAGCTTGGGTACTGCCATGATGCGCATTAATATGTTGGTCATGAGTGCCACTGAAGGGCATTTAGGTCAAAACATGGAAGGTACTTACTCAGGGCAACTTGGTGGTTTGCAGTCTGCACTGAATACCTCTTTTGGTAACCTTGGCAGTATTATGGTTGAAGTGCAAAGCCTGATGCAAAAAGTGTCAACCATTGTTGATCAACTCAAAGATGCTTCTGGTGAACTTTCAGATCAGGCACAGCAACAAGCAGCCGCTTTGCAGCAGACAACCAGTACCATGCAAGAGATCACAGCGAGTAATCGTGAAGTCGATACAGAAGTTCGTTTGGCGCAAAGTGTGGTTACACGTACGGCACATAATGCCGAGCAGGTTAAAGAAGCCATGCAGCGCAGCATCAATAGTATGGAGAATGTGCAACAAAATAGCAGTAAAATTGAAGAGATTATCGGTCTTATCGAAGGGATTGCTTTTCAAACCAATTTATTGGCACTGAATGCTGCGGTAGAGGCGGCGAGAGCAGGTGAGCATGGACGCGGTTTTGCTGTGGTTGCAAGCGAAGTACGTGGTTTGGCGCTGAAGTCTACAGAAGCGGCACAGGTCATTAAAACCTTAATTGAAAATACGACAGAAGACATTCGCTCTACCAGCGAGTTAGTGAGTAATACAAATGCGCGTCTGAGCACTATGGTTGAGGGTGTGCTCGGTATGCAAGGTTATTTGGCTAAGGTTGCAGCCATTTCTGGACAACAAAGTAGCGCGGTATTTGAAGTATCTAAAGCAATGAATAGTATTGATGCCACGACACAGCAAGCTGCAGCGCATAGTGAAGAGTTGGCATCCACTGCTGAGCTATTACGCGAAACAACAGAGTCGCTTGCTGAGTCGGTCAATGTATTCAAGGTTGATGCAAAGCAATTAAATATGACACGAACCGTCGCTACTGGTGATTTTACCGTTGCGCGTGTGCGTCGTATGCAACGTGTATGGATTGCGATCGCTACAAATCTGCTTTCTTCTTCCGATAAAGAGCAAGACAAAACGTTATTATTAGATGAAGATGCAACAGACTTAGCTACGTGGATGCGTGAGCATAAAACACGCTATGCGATGCTTGTTGAGTATAAAGCAGTTAATGATTTGCGTCTTAAAATGCACCAACTTGCTGCCGAAATTTTAGATATGCGTGAGCAAGGTGCTGATGCTTTGGTTGTGGAAAAAGAAATCAAGCGCTTGACAGAGGTATCAGAGCAGCTCATTGTTGCTTTGAGTGCTTTGGAAACGGCATCGACAGCTGGTGTCGTTTAAGGTGTTGCTATGATCTGGACTGTTGATAATCTAAAATGTGCGGGATGTGCTAAGCGTATCCTACAAAAATTACACAGCATTTCTGGTGTTAGCGCGGTTAAGGTAGATGTTGCACAAGGGCAGATTTACTTTGAGGCAGTGGATGATCTTTTCCCAGTGATTGAAAAGCAGTTGATTGCTTTAGGTTATCCGCGTACAGGCACGACATCGGCTTTATCTTCTCTTGAAGCAGATGTGCGTTCGATTGTTTCCTGTGCAATTGGGCGCATGCAAACAGAAAATAACAAATAGGTAGTGCTGGCATAATCATTGCTTTGCTAAAGTTAAAGGCAGTCGTTGCCGTTAAGTATATTAGTTTATTACTAGGCAAAATATTATGTGGTTAAAACCGATTGGTTTATTAATCCTAATTGGTGCAATTGTTGGTGGTTTTGCCATCATGCGTGGTCCATTAGGCGAGCTTTGGCATCCATCTGAATTAATTGTTATTTTAGGTGCTGCTTTCGCTGCTTTTCTACTAGCTGCACCGATCCCTGTGGTTACACGAACCTTTGTGATGTCATTGCGCTATTTTCAGGGCGACAAAGCAAACGTTAACGTCTACGCTGAGTTACTCGGTTTATTAGAAGAGCTATTTAAGCTTTCACGGGCGCAAGGAGTTTTAGCATTAGATAAACATGTTTCTGATCCAGATTCGAGTAATATTTTTTCGCGTTATATCTATGTTATGAAAAATAAAGAGTTGCTTGATTTTGTTTCGGAGTGTTTTGCATATGTATTAATGAACCCGCCTAAGGGGCATGAGCTCAGTCATATGGCAGAAAAACGTATTTCAATCTGGTTTCGTTCTGCATCAGAAGTACCAAAGATTACAAGTAAGGTTGGTGACTGGTTGCCTGGATTTGGTATTATGGCGGCGATTATGGGCGTTATTTTGACCATGACCACTGTTGGTGGGCCAGTTGAGATTACTGCTAAATTTATTGGTGCTGCCTTGACAGGTACTTTTTATGGCATTTTATTTGCCTTTGCGATTGTCGGTCCTTTTACGCATGCGATGGAAGTTATGCTGCGTCAAGATAAGATGCTGCTAGAGATGGCAGCAGCAGCAATTTCTGCTTATTCTGATGGTGTATCACCAAACTTAGCCATTGAGATTGGTCGTCAACGCGTGCCGCCAGAGTATCGCGATAAGTTGCCGTCTAACGATGGTTGAGGAATATAAGTAATGAGTGCATCTGACGACGATGATGAAGGTGGCGGTCATGGTAGCAGCTCGTGGAAAATTGCACTTGCTGATTTGATGACGGTGTTAATGGTTTTCTTTTTGGTGATGTGGTTGTCGGCGATTATGGATCCCGCTGATCGTAAAGCCTTGGCGGAAGTTTTTAAGGATGTTAAGTCGAATAATGGTGTGGCAGAAAGTAACCCTTTGCCAGAGCAGAAAGGCGATGTGTTGCTCAATCCATTAGATTTGAAGCCGCTAACTAAGTCTGATATTGAGGTGATGATCAAAGAGTTGGATGCCAGTGTTGAAGAAACGCCAGAGCAGTTTATTATTACCTTGCGCTCCGATAAAGCTTTTGAGAGTGGTCGTGCGAGCTTGCAAGAGTCTGCTAAGGCAAAGTTAGAAACCGTAGCACTTAAATTTGCCGATAGACGTAACCGTTTAACGATTACTGGACATACCGATAATGTACCGATTCGTAATGTTTCTTTTCCTTCTAATTGGGAATTATCATCGGCACGGGCCTCGTCTGTCGCACGTTTATTTGAAGATTTTGGTGTTGAAAAAGAGTTTATGACGGTAGCAGGTAGAGCAGATGCCGAGTCTGTATCGGCAAATGATACGAACATTGGACGGGCGCAAAATCGTCGCGTGGTCATGAGCATTGATAAAAAAGAAGTCCCACCAGAGCCAGTGAAGCCAGCAGCTAAAGCAACAACAAAGACAGCGAAGTAGTTCAGTAGGGGCTTAAGTTATGATTAAGCCCTTGGTTATATTATTGCTTTCTTGCCCGACATACAGGGCAATCGAAATCTTGTGTGAGTTTGAACTTGCGTTGTGTCATGGTGAGTCCGTCGAATAATAAGACCTCACCAATTAAACTGGGTTTATCAAGTAAGACTTTAATGGTTTCTAAGGCTTGCATGACTCCCATTGTTCCAACAAGTGGCGCAACAATGCCTTGCGCATCGCAAGTTTCACCGCCTTGATTTGCCTGTGGATCGAAGCAGAGGTAGCAGGGGGCGTTCACATC
>DYST01000057.1:10026-13537 GCA_020726325.1 Thiomicrospira cyclica
CGGTGGATAATCTGACGTTGCAAATTACTTTCCTCGACGACATCAAAATCGACCAGTGTCAGCGTGCCAACTCCCGCAGCGGCGAGGTATAAGCTAGCAGGAGAGCCGAGTCCGCCCATACCAATGATGAGGACATGACTATTGACGAGTTTTGCTTGCCCTTCAATTCCAATTTGAGAAAGACGAATTTGGCGGTCGTAACGCGCCTTTAAGGTATCGTTAAGCATGAGTAGGATTCCATTGTCCAAGCGTTATTCTGTCGTTATTGCCATAATCGCGGTGTGTCGCGACATGTGAGAAGCCAATGCTGTTAAATACATTGCGTACCATTTCGCCTTGATTGTAACCATGTTCGATAATCAGCCAAGCATGATTGTTAAGCCAATTCGGTGCATTGGTAACGATATAGGCAATCGCATCTAAGCCGATATTACCGCTAACCAGTGCTTGAATTGGTTCGAATGGCAGACTGCTTTGGCTTAAGTGCGGGTCATTTTTAGCAATATAGGGTGGATTGCTGACAATCATATCGAACTGTTGTATCGGTAAATCATCAAACCAATCGCTGTGATAAAAGCGAATTGCTGCTTGTTTGTGCATACAAGCGTTATCTTGCGCCATGGCTAATGCTGCTTGGCTGCTGTCGAGGGCACTAACCTGTGCTTTAGGGCGATGTGTTGCAATCGCGATAGCAATCGCACCCGAGCCAGTACCCATATCAAGTACCCGATAGGCTTCAGTTTCTGGGATTAAATCGAGTGCAGCATCAACCAATAATTCTGTATCTTGGCGTGGAATGAGTACCGCAGGCGATACGCTTAATCTTAGCCCGTAAAATTCGGTATCACCCAAAATATAAGCGAGCGGTTCACCTGCAAGGCGACGAGTAAGCCAAGTATTCAGTTGTTTTTCTTGTGTTGGGCTTATCTCTGCTTCAGGATGACTGCGCAGATAGGTGCGATTGACGCCAAGCGCACGTTGTAGAAGCCGTTCCGCTTCAAGGCGTGCTTCTTCTGGCGGTAGCTGTTGTGTTAGCCATGTTAGGGTTTGAGAGAGGGTCATGATTGTAAAAGGTTTGCTTTGTAATTGCTAGCAAAATCAGACTCTACCTCACAACAACCCATAAAGCCATTGTCTTGCCAATAATGCTTTTGGCTTTCCTCTTCCGATACTTTTGCCGTCGCACCTTTAGCAAGCCAGAGTTCAATTTGCTTGGTAATACTTCGGTGCTGGCGTTTTGCCTCGGTTTTTGCTAATTCATATAAGTCTTCGTTGATACGAACGGCGATGCTAGCCATGATGATCTTCCTCTCCTACAAGTGTAGGCAAGTGTAGCATTGACAGAAAAAAGAGACAATAAAAAACCGCGCACTCTTGCGAGGCGCGGTTTCGAGTCAAACAATCAAGTTACAAATTAAAATTTGTACTGAACGCTGACAGTGTAGCCAAGTTGAGAATGGCTTGTTGTGTTGCTAGAAGTTGCACCCATTGCCATATTCATTGGCGCACCCTGACCCATTGCCATTGCTTGCGTGATACCAGAAGTATCTACTGTTGTTGTCACTTCTGGTGCATATACAACCGCACCATTAATTGAAACCGCTTTTGTTAGGTTGTAACCACCACCGAAAGAGAAGTGGCTTTCTGTTGTTGCTGGGAAAAACATATTATTAAACATGTTGGTAACCGCGCCAGCAGTTGTGCCACCAGTCGCTAAGTTTGCATCTTGCGCTTTGATTGGATTGTCTGCTTTATTAAAGCCAACGCCTAACCAGTAACCATTACCAGAGTATTTAAGACCCAAAGCAATGACGTTTTGATCTTGCCAGCCAAACTCTTTGTAACCTGTTGCTTCGCTCCAACGAATTTGCTTCAAGTCACCCGTAACCATGATGTTGCCCATCGTGTAAGCCGCGCCAACTTTGATTTCAGCAGGTTGCGCTAAGTTATCACCAAAGGCAGTTGGGATTAAACCAACAAAAGGCGCTGATGCAGTCGATAATTGGTTTTTATACTTCATATCAATTGCTGATGTGTAAGCAGCACCCAAGGTTAATTGCTTAGTGACATCATAAAAACCACCCAATGTGAAGCCGTAGCCCAAATCAGATGACATACCAGAACCAACAGCAGGCGCGTTAGGAGCCAGTGCATTGTTATAGTTGATATCTAAAGCACCGTACTGGATGATTGGTGAAAAACCGACACCGTAGTTATCTTTGTTGTAAGCGATTGTTGGCACGATGCGCATGATCTGTAGTGTACTTTGCGCATTGAGCAGCATGCCATTAGCACCCGTCGCATTTTTGTAATCCACACCCATACCAGATGTGCCATACATGCCGATACCGAAGGTCATGTTATCATTAATACGACTTGTCAATGATACGCTTGGAATCATAAAAGTATCAGCAGCACTGCTTGCCTTGTGTGTCCCATCGCCCATTAAGCCGTCATTGCTAACGCTTGGTTTAAATAAAGTGCCACCAAAACCAAAATTAGTGCCAGTGCTTTTACCAATTAACGCTGGGTTAGTGATGACGTTGCTCGGACCAAAATAAGCAGCAGTACCAGTGCCACCGAGTGCAGCAGAAGGTGCACTGATACCTGTCATGTTTGTACCGTTAGTAGCAAAAGCAGCAGGTGCAATAAATAAAGTTGCGATGGCAGTCGCCAAAACGCGGTTTGTTGTCTTCATGAGGAACCTCGATTAATCTATTGAATATTTTCTATTATTGATGCAAACACTATGCCCCACCGATATGATGGGGCATAAAGTAAGGAACAGGAGGTTAGAATTCGCCTTTAGAGCCTTTTTCTAACATTTCCCACATGGTATCACGTACTTGCATGGTTGCTTCTTTCAATTCTGGAGGCATTTTGCGTCCCATTTTGATTGCCATATCCATGTTCATTGTGTAGATGTATAGACCATCTGCTTTCTCAATGATGTTGACGCGGCAAGGCAAGAAACCACCCATTGCAGGAGAGAAGTCAATCATTTTACGTGCTGTTTCTGGGTTGCAGAAAGACATAACGTGAATTGTACCACCAGTAATGCCACGCGCTTTCAACTCTTCAGAAAGCGGCAATTCACCAACGTTTTTGATGTTACGGTTTGTCGCCACACCATTAATGGCATCTTTAACGTCTTCCAGTTTAACACCAGGGGCAACTTTCTTTTCCCACATTGCAGCTTCTGCAATATCACCTTCAGCATTTACCCATTTGTTCCAAATGTCCATGAAGGTGCTACCAGCACCATCTTCTAATTGTCCAATTGCATAAATCGTGCCACAGCCACTCAATGTTGCCACGCCCGCTGCCAAAATAGCACCTTTTAAGAAGGTCTTTGCTTTCATATTTCTTTTGCTCCAGATGGTTATAATGAAACCTCCCGCCACCTAACCTACGGTTGAAGTGGGGGTTTCTTGGTTCACAGAGTACAGCGTGCTTAGGCATTGCCCTTGTACGTCTAACACACTCTCCCCAAGCGTTGATACAGTTGCCT
>DYST01000001.1:0-39589 GCA_020726325.1 Thiomicrospira cyclica
ATCCTCCCCCATGACACAAACGAAAGAAACCATCATCTACCGCCTAGTTCTCTGCTTACTTAGCCCAGTGTTATTGCTGTGGCTATTGCGCGAGGCTTGGCAGCAAAAAAGCTGGTATTGGCTAGGGGCACGCTTAGGTAAAACAGAGCCAATTGCGGCAGATATTTGGCTGCACTGCGCTTCTGTTGGTGAAGTCAATGCCGCCGCGCCATTAGTTGAATCCTTACATCGGCAAGGTAAAAAACTACTTATTACCACTTTTACACCCACAGGAGAGCAACAAGCTCAACGTCGCTTTGCTCGCTTGCCCAGTCTTCAGATTCGTTTATTGCCCCTTGACTGGCGTTGGACAATGCGTCGTTTTATGTCACGCTTAGATTGCTCGCAGTTGTGGTTGGTCGAAACTGAGTTTTGGCCGACACTGATAACTGAGGCAAGACAACGCGGCATCACCATTAACCTGATTAACGCCCGTATTAGCCATAAAACCCTCGATGCACCGCGTTGGTGGCGACGATTACTGGTTCAGCTACTCGATGAAAAAATAAGTCGAATTTTATGCCGTAATGAACAAGATTTAGCAGATTTTAGACAACTCGGTATGACAGGAGAACACATCTGCGTAGCAGGCAATCTGAAATGGTGCGACACCATCCCTACCGAGCTGCCGCGCTTACTCGACGTACCTTATATCGTTTTTGCATCGACACACCAGCCAGAAGAAATTGAATTGGCACGACTGTGGCAACAACATTGCGAACTGTCAAAATTAGTTATTGTGCCACGTCATCCAAAACGCGGAAATGACATTGCTACCCAGTTAAATAATTTAGGTGTTATGGTTAGCCAGCGCAGCAAAAATGCCGAAAAAATAGACGGCATCATCCTTGCCGATACCTTTGGTGAGTTGCAATCATGGATGGCACACGCTGAGCTGGTCGTTATGGGTGGCAGCTTTGCGCCAAAAGGCGGGCAAAACCCCTTAGAAGCAGTTCGATTGGGCAAGCTGGTATTTTGTGGCACAGATATGCGCGATTTTGTCGTTGAAACAGAAGTTTTAAGCAAAACGGGTGCGCTGATACAAGTCCACGATATGAATGAACTTGCACAAGCAATACAGACAGAACGCGAACATCCGCACAAAATCGCAGCAAAAGGAAAAGCAGGACAAGCGTGGCTCGCGCAGAATAGCCAACACATTTTAGAAAACTATCTGCAGGCAAGTCATGGACTGTCGTAGTGGTTGTGCTGCTTGCTGTATTGCACCATCAATTTCATCGCCAATGCCGAAAATGCCACACGGCAAAGCCGCTGGTATTCCTTGCCCACATTTAGATCAAGATTTGCGCTGTGCCTTATTTGCTAGCCTAGAAAGACCTAAAGTCTGTGCTAGCTTACAGCCTTCGTGCGAGATGTGCGGTAATTGTCGCGAGGATGCCATGCGTTATCTGTACGAATTAGAAAGACTAACGCAGCCTTGAACCTTGGAATAATCTCCTATCGATCAAGTACGAATCGCTAACACCTTGTTGATACAAAATAGAACGGTTCAATCCATACAAATGCCCTATAGCTTTGGAGCCAAAAGCCACGCATAATACACCTTTTAATTGGTTGGAATAACACCCTGTCATGCGACACCTAGCGTCAGTTTTATTGCTGTTGTCTGTTGCTCTGTTTGCTTTTGCTCATGATGATGAGCATGAAGATCCAGAAGCAATCCCATTACCGCTGCTAGAGCAACAGCTCATTGCGCTTTATCAGCCAGAAGCACTGATGAGCAGTCAAGCATACTGGCTTGATCATCAACAACAGCTTGCCAATAGTTTTTTGTCTGCAATGCCAAAAATAATCGGCGATATTAAAACAGATCAACTGGGTAAAGATACGGGTAGTCAGGAAATCACCTTAGGCATCTCCTTGCCACTATGGTGGGCAAATGAGCGTCCGCTTGCCATACAAGCGGCACAACAACTTGCACGCTGGAAGCTGAGCGAATTAGCAGCACAACGCCAACAACTGCGTCTTGATCTGTATCGTGTTAGTGAAGCCTACGTTGGGGCGAGGGAAACCTTGCATCATGCCAAACTTGCCGTTGAACATGCACAGAGCTTGCTCACACACGTCAAAGCAAGACAAGCAGCAGGTGACTTATCCGAATTTGATCGCGTGAGTGCTGATGCTGACTGGCAACAACGTCAGCAAAATTTGTTCATGGCAGAGCAGAGTTTTATCGAAAGCCAACTTACTTTTACGCAACTGACAGGGCAAACCGCGCTACCGCATATTGGTGAACAACCCGTTGCCTTTGCGAGCCAATTTAATCCTGAATCTTGTGCGAGCATTCTCAATAAACGCAATACAGCTGAATTTATCATGGCGCAACTTAAACAAAGTGAACAGGCTGCAAGCCATAAACCAGAACTGACACTTTCTAGTACGCAAGAAAAACCAGATCGTTTTTCAGCAACAGATACCCTTGCCCGTATGAGTATCAGCATCCCTTTGGGGATCACAGCACATCGAGCGCAGGAATCTAGCCGATTTGGCTATGAATTGGCTCAGGCTCGTACAGAGCTAGCACAAACACAGCGCGAACTGAGCATACAATGGCTGAAATTTTATACCCGCTTTACGCAAAGCAAGCAACAGTTACAGCAACAACAAAAACTCAATAAAACAGTGAGCCAACAATATCAGATGGCGCAAGCTGCTTTTCTGGCTGGCGAATTAGACCTGCGCGAATTGCTACGTATAAAATCATCGTGGCTTGAAGGTCAGCATACGGCAG
This sequence comes from Thiomicrospira cyclica, assembly GCA_020726325.1. GTDB lineage: Bacteria > Pseudomonadota > Gammaproteobacteria > Thiomicrospirales > Thiomicrospiraceae. Next base: position 2,792 of record DYST01000001.1, read on the forward strand.
AGCTTTTAAAGTATGGGCAAATTTTTAGCGCGCTCGCACTCAAGGCATTACAGGAAGATGCAGGACGATGAAAACTTTTATATTACTGAGCGTGTTATTGTTTAATCTGAGCATGGCTGCCTCTGCAAACGCGCTGACGCTAGATCGTGCAACACAAGAAAAGCTCGGTATTCAATCACAAATACCCTTGCCGCTGCCGATTGCGTCACAGCAATATCCTGCACAGGTTGTTTTGCCACAACAAAGTCAGCAAAACATTTCGCTCTCGCATACCGTTACCCTGCTGAATTGGCGTATTGAACCCTATCAAGCCATTCAATCGGGACAGGCTTTAGCGCAACTTTTTAGTAGTACGCTATTAGAAGCCTCGCATACGTGGCTCATTGCACGCAATCGAGAGCAGTTGGTTGATCAACAACTAAAACGCGAAGCATCTTTATTTGAACAGGGATTAATTCCTAAAAAACGCTTTGATGTCGCCCAATCAGAAGCACAACAAGCACAGCTCACCACCCGCATGGCGGCGCAACAATGCTTGCATTTAGGACTCACAGAAAAAGAGCTGAAAAATATGATTGCACAGGGTACGCCAATAGGTGAGTTTACCTTGCTTGCCAAAGTATCGGGGCGCGTACTCAAATTAGAAGCGACACAAGGACACAGTATTAGCCCTGGTGAACCGCTATTAAGCTATCAAAGCGGCGATACGCGCTGGCTTGAATTTGCTTTACCCGCAAGCGAAGCGTTAAAAATTTCTGCGGGCGACAAGCTCACCATTAAAGATACCGCTTACAGCGCAACCTTAGTCGGTCAACAACCAGAGCGTAATACGGCACAAAAAGTCATGTTTTTGGCTAAAGTTGAACAAGCTACTGACCTAATGCCGGGACAGTGGGTGAGTTTACAACTCAATAGCCCGAGCTTAAAAACCTTTGAAATACCACGCCAAGCACTAATTCACATTAATCATCAAGCCTGCTTATTTGTTGTGCATCATGACCAGATTGATACGGTTAGGGTTGAACGCTTAGGCAGTACGCGCTCGGGCTGGCAAGTACGCGCAAGCACGTTAAATGAAAGCGATCAGGTGATTGTGCAAGGCACGGCTGCGGTCAAGGCGTTATTAGACGGTGAAGCGCGTGAATAAACTGATACAGCTGGCATTATCGCAGCGTTTGCTGGTGCTGATGCTCACTTCTCTGTTAGCAACTTTCGGTTGGCATAGCATGATGAACACACCCATTGATGCCTTTCCCGACATCACCCATCCGCAAGTTAAGATGATTCTGAAAATTCCGGGGATGACACCCAGTGAAATCGAAACACGGGTTACCGCGATTGTCGAAACCGAAATGCTGGGTATCCCGAAACAAAAACGCTTACGCTCGTTAACCAAATACGGACTTACCGATATCACCGTTGATTTTGAAGAAGGGGTTGATATTTATTGGGCACGGCAACAAGTTAATGAACGGTTAAGCGCGTTAACTGAACGTTTACCCGCTGACTTAGATGGTGGTATTGCGCCAATGACAACGCCCTTGTCTGATGTTTTTATGTTTACCTTGGAAAGCAATAGCCTTTCTTTAAGTGAGCGTCGGCAATGGCTTGACTGGGTGATTCGCCCTAGCCTGCGCACCATCGCAGGCGTTGCCGATGTCAATACTTTGGGCGGTGAAGTACGCACCTACGAAATCGCTCCCGACCCACAACGCATGGCGGCTTTAGGCATTACCCTTGATGACATCAAAGAAACCATTAGCAATAACCATCAAATAACGGGAGCTGGACGCTTAGACGAAAGCGAAGAAACGATCGTTGTTCGTCTCGATGGTCATTTGCAAGGACTAGACAGTCTTGCCCACCTGCGCATCACCACCAAAGACAACACCCCCATCCGTTTGGCTGATATTGCACAAGTGCATTTGGGCAGTCTGGCACGCAATGGCGGCGTAACGCATAACGGTCAAGGTGAAACGGTAGAAGCAATTGTTCTTGCCATGACGGGTGCTAACGCACGCATGGTTGTGCAAGGCGTTCAGGAACGGCTGGCAATGCTCGAAACCGCACTACCAAAAGACTTGCACATCAAGGTGTTTTATAACCGTGCCGACTTGATCGAGCGTGCCGTTTGGACGGTTACCAAGTCACTGATTGAAGCCATTGTGCTGGTGTTATTGCTCCTGATTGTTTTTCTGAGCAATTGGCGTGCGGCACTGACTGTTGCAACCATTTTACCGCTATCGGCGTTAGCGACCTTTATTTTGATGCAACAAGCGCATCTCTCTGCCAATCTGATGTCTTTAGGTGGTTTGGTGATTGCCATTGGTATGTTGGTCGATGCTGGCGTGGTCGTGGTTGAAAATATTGTCAGTCGCTTGCATGCAAGCAAAGATCATCGTCTGCCCAAACAACACCTCATTGCGCGCGCTGTTGGCGAGGTGAGTACGCCTGTTAGTGCTGGTATTGGCATCATTATCATTATCTTCTTGCCTTTGCTCACCTTACAGGACATCGAAGGCAAACTCTTCTCTCCTGTTGCCTTAACCATTGTCTTTGCCCTTGCCAGTGCCTTAGTTCTTGCGCTAACAGTCATCCCCGCCATTGCCAGCATCTTATTCTCGGGTAGTCATGCTTTTGCTGAACCACAATGGTTGACAAGACTACAACATCATTATCAGCATTTGTTAGAGACTGCGATTAGAACGCAAAAACTCATTGCCATCATCAGCATCCTATCTTTAATCGCTGCCGCTGCGATTTATCCGCGCATTGGTAAAATTTTTATCCCGACGCTTGATGAAGGGGATATTATTGTCCAACTCGAAAAACTACCCTCTATTAGCTTAACGGCATCCTTAGCATTGGATAGTAAAGTACAACAACAGCTCATGGCTGAAGTGCCAGAAATTACGGGCATTATTGCCCGTGCAGGTTCTGACGATATTGGACTCGACCCAATGGGACTGAATGATACCGATAGTTTCTTAACGCTAAAACCTGCAAATGAATGGCGCATTCCCAACGATAAGGAAGCCTTGCTGACAACAATCCGTGAGGTGCTCGACGGATTTGTTGGCATCAACTATACCCTAACGCAACCGATTGAAATGCGTGTTTCCGAAATGCTCACAGGGACACGTGGTGATATTGCCATTAAAATTTATGGTGAGAATAGCGAAGAGCTGACGCAACTCGCCGAAAAAATTCAAACTGAGCTAACACCAATGACTGGTGCAGCCGAAGTCTTTACCCCTGCCAATCGTGGGGTGCAATATCTGCAAGTAGGCTTTGACCACGATGCCCTACGTCGCTATGAACTTGATAGTGATAGTCTGAGCCAATGGGTTCGTAGCCAAATTGAAGGGCAACAGATTGGCTTAATGTACGAGGGCAATCGGCGCACCCCCATTATGTTACGAGGTGACGCACAGCCAAGCGAAAACCTACCTGATTTAGGTCAACTGCCGATTCCACACAGCAACATGATGGGCTTACGCTTATCCGATGTTGCCACCCTAGAGCGCAACGAAGGACCTGTTTCTATCGCCCGTGAAAATGGACAGCGCATGGCGGTGGTACTCGTTAATGTCAATGGACGCGACTTAGTGGGCTTTGTTGAAGAAGCGCGACAAAAACTCAAACAAAACCTAATGCTACCTGCAGGCTATTGGCTAACGTGGGGCGGACAATTTGAAAACCAACAACGCGCCAGCGAACGCCTCAGCATTGTTGTCCCACTGGGTTTACTCATCATCTTCTTTTTACTGCTCATGCTATTAGAATCGTTTAAGTTAACCCTCATCACCATGCTTAGTGTGCCCTTTGCCTTAATTGGTGGCATTATCGCCCTTTATGCCAGTGGCGAATATTTATCACTCCCCGCTTCTGTTGGTTTTATCGCCTTGTTGGGTATTGCTGTCTTAAATAGCTTAGTGATGGTTGATACCTGGAAAAAACTACGCCAAGAAGGCTTGCTTGGTCTAACTTTGATATTAACAGGCGCAAAGCATCGTCTACGCCCCGTGTTGATGACTGCCAGCATTGCCGCAATTGGCTTAATGCCGTTGCTCTTTGCCACGGGCCCAGGCTCCGAGCTGCAACGTCCCTTAGCGGTTGTGGTTATTGGTGGTTTGGTCACCTCCACCTTGCTAACGCTTATTTTATTACCACTTATTTACTATCGGTTCATTGCACGTCATGACAAATCCTGATTCAACGCAACGCGTTCGGCTGGACATCCGCTGTCCACACAACGAGGAACATAAACTCATCGAGCTACTGCTCAGTAACGATGTCGCTGTCTTTGATCTTTGGCACTGCCAACGCTATGGCATTGATGCACAGCAGCTGAACTTAATCGAGCAAGTCAAAGGCTATGTGCGCTATAGCTGCGCAAGCTGTATTTTGCAACATGACACAGCAACACAAATTAGTCGATTGATTAAGTTAGAAATTAAACACTCTGAATGTCAGCTCTATCGCCTACTAGCCAACGAAGACTAACCAACGATTTACAGTAAATAAAAAACAAGATACAGTAACAACACATAACTGTTTTTAAGGCGAATAGCCGTTACTCTATCACAAAGGAAGAGACCATGACTGACCTAAAATCCCTCATTGCAGAAGTACCCGATTTCCCCAAAGCTGGCATTTTGTTTCGCGATGTATCTCCCCTGCTCAAAGCAGAATTTACTGCCACAATTGATGCCATGAGCGACTTATTCACGACTGAAGAGTGGGCAACAATTGACGTTGTAGCAGGTATTGAATCACGCGGCTTTATTTTTGCCGCTGCCCTCGCTTATAAAAACGGCAAAGGATTCGTTAAAATCCGTAAACCTGGTAAATTACCCAATGTCGCAGCGAGTGTTAACTATGGCTTAGAATACGGTTCTGATAGTCTACATATGCAAGCAGGCGACGGCAGTCGTGTGTTAATTTTGGATGATTTAATCGCTACTGGCGGCTCGATGGGGGCAGCGGCAGAACTCTGTACAACCGTTGGTTTTCAGGTTGTTGGCATGGCGTGTTTGGTTGACTTGGCGAGCTTAAATAGCTTCACGTGGCATGATATGAAAGTACGTTCGGTCATTCAATATCACTAAACAAAAATAGCCCTAACACTGGGGCTATCTTCTCATATAACTTCATAAGATCGAATATAAATCACAAACAAAAAAGCATAAAAGGGCGTAGAATAAACGCACAATAAAAACAACTGAACGTCCAAAGACACACCAATGGGAGCACAATCATGATTAGCATTAACACCAACAGTAACTACAGCTCACCCATCACCAGCAATATAAATAAAAACAGTGAGATACAACAAAAACTCATTAACCAGCTTGCTTCTGGTGTGGTGCGCAACTCCGACAACCCCGCTGGCACAGCGATTGTTAATGGCATGATGGCACAATTGAATAGCAGTACGCAGGGTATGCAAAATGCCAATGATGGCATTTCTGTGCTCCAAACTGCCGATGGTGCTTCTAGCGATGTCACCGATTTGTTGCAACAACAGCGCGGACTTGCATTACAGTCGATGAACGGCACTTACAATGCGCAAGATCGAAGCGCGATGAATGCCCAATATCAGCAACTGACAGCAGAAATTGACCATATTGCCACCAGTACCAGTTTTAATGACGCACCGCTCATGGCAAATCTATCGAGTACGGGTGCTGTGCAAAATGGCAATCCAGCACCTGTCAACATTAATACGGGTAATGGCAACACCAGCATTCAACTGGGCAACTTTAGTACCAGCGCGACAGGTGGTGTTTTTGGCAATAGCCCCTTTAATACAACCGATATTAGCAGCGATAGCAATGCATCAAATGCCCTCAACAGCATAGATAGTGCCATTGGCAATATCAGCGACCTAAGGGCAAACTTTGGCGCAACGCAAAATAGCTTAACGTCAACTATCGATAATATCAGTAATAATAGCGTGAACCTATCTGCCAACATGAGCCAAATCCAAGACACTGACTATGCCAGAGCGATATCCGTTTTATCACAAGAAGGTATTTTGCAACATGCTGGGGTAGCCATGTTAGCGCAATCAAATCATAACGAACAAAATGTTATGACCTTGTTGAGATAATTCGTACTCAAGCATACCGCGCTGCTGCTTCCTTTAAACTATCAGCAATTTGCACACGCAGCGACTGAGGGGCAAGCACTTCGATGGCTGCTCCCTGCCCTAAAATCCACCACGTGAGCTGCCATGTTTCAAAGACACTGGCAGTCAGCAAAAATTGATTTTCATGATTAGGGTCTGGTTCAATGCATTGATCTTTCGATAACCGTGTTTCACGCAAATGCTGTGCGAGGTGGTCTTGAATCAAAGCCTTAAGGTAACTACTCAGTCTATACATATAGTGTTTTATGTCTTACCAGAACACTATATGTTGTTTTTATGCTTTTTTAATACGGCTATTTTTAAGCAAGAAATGCTAAAATTTCTCTCAAAACATGCATAAAATCACTTAACTTATTGATTTAAGGGACTGAGCAGTTACTAAAAACAATGCTTTTTTAATGCGATTGCCCTACGGTCGTTGTAAGATTTCTGTTTTTACAAAAAAAATGAAAATAATTTTGATTTTATAAAATATCGATTAAAAACAATCTATTAAAAACGAAAAAATGACACTTATGCCAACCAAAAAAAGCGAAAAGCACGACTTTTTGTTTATCGTGAGTGCGATACCGCTAATGCTTCGACAAACTTAATTCCCAAGAAGTAGCCATCGCAATGCTAGATGCGTGGAATGATGTCAGTGGCGACTCTTTGAATGATTGAGCAAGGCGTAAAACCATTAACGCAAATAATCATCGCGTAATTGTTGTGCCAAGGGTAAGCGTCTTAACTTCGCCAGTGCGCTAGCTTCGATTTGACGTACATCTTGAATCCCTATCTCTAATTGCTCGCTTATTTCATCTGGTGTCATTTCATCAAAGCCATCAAGACCAAAACGCTTTTTGATGACTTGTAACTCCTGTTTTGTCAGAATTTCCGTATATGAATTTAATTGAGAATTGGTTAATCGCATCGTAAGCACTCCAAATTGATTGATATCAGCCTTCCTTATCGATAATAAAGAGACACAATAGCGTACCATTGTAATCGCTTATTTGCTTTTAGCTCACACCATGATTCACATATCCACACGCAATGGCAATTAACTGCTGTTTTGGCGATAAAATTCTATTTTTTGCAAGGCTACTAAAGCACCATCGGCTAAAAAATATCAGCATACCGAGCAGGATTAGGGTTAATCTGAACCAAAGACTGCGCGTAATCATTTCTCATTGCTCACCTCTTTTTTGTATCATTAGATGCGTTTAACGCACAGTGCGACAGAATGTGACTTACAGAAACACACAGACATAAAAAAGCCGACAGTTCAATCGGCTTTTTAACCACATAAGAAATGGGTTACTCAGCAACGGGCTGTTGTTTTTTACGTTGCTGATGCCAAATAAAACCAGGGAAAGCCATAATAGCAAACATAAACAAGGTCGAAGCGAAGAACTCCCAATCTTGATCTTTGAGCGTACCCGTTAATTGCCACTCTAAACCCCAACCAGCGGCCAGAGCAATAAAGGCATAGACAAACCACTCAACCAATCGCAACCAAGCGGATTTTCGTGTCAAAGTTTTAATCGCAAAGAAACGGTTATTTAACCAAGGTAAACTTGCCAAAACCAAACACAAGAGCAAATAAGCCCAAATCGTTCCTTGCGCAATCATGATTTGCCCTTTTTTTGATTGTTCATTAATACATCATCACTTGAGCAAACAGACTCAACATGCCATTTGGCAAAATACCCAAGACCAAAACCAAAGCACCAACCATCATCAGTCCGTAGCGTAAAGAAACAGTCGCAAAACCAGCATCCATCATATCTGCAGCAGGTTCATCAAAATACATCGCTTTAATCACACGCAGATAATAGAAAGCACCAATAATTGACATCACAACAGCAAAGACTGCTAACGACACCATACCGACTTCAACCAATTGCGTCAGAATAACCAATTTTGCATAGAAACCAACCAACGGTGGCACGCCAGCCATCGACAATAACAACACCAACATAATCAATGCCATTAACGGATTACGACGACCTAAACCAGCCAAATCGGCAATATTATCTGCCTCAAAACCATGACGCGATAAGGCAAGGATCACACCGAAAGCACCGATACTCATCAAACCATAAATCACAACATAAAACATTGCTGCAGCATAACCATCGATGTTACCTGCAATAAAACCCATGAGCACAAAACCCATATGAGAGATTGCTGAATAAGCCAATATGCGTTTTAAGTTCGTTTGCGCAATGGCAACGATGTTACCAACAAGTAGCGACACAACAGCCAAAATAATCAGTAAGCTCTGCCACTCAACGATCGTCGACTCTAAGCCTTCAATCAACAAGCGGAACATCAGCGCAAAGGCAGCAATCTTCGGTGCGGCTGCTAAAAAGATCGTAATCCCTGTTGGAGAACCATGATAGACATCAGGAACCCACATATGGAAAGGTGCGATACCAAACTTAAACGACAAACCAACGATAACAAACACCAAACCCATGCTTAAGACTAACGTCGGCTCTGCAATGGATACCGCCTGATAAATTTGATCTAAGCGCAATGAACCCACAACACCATAGATTAACGACATACCGTAGAGCAACAAACCCGTTGCCATCGCGCCCAAAACAAAATACTTAATCGCAGCCTCAACCGCTGTTGATGAGTTTTTATGCATCGCAATCATGGCATAAAGTGCCAACGACATGATCTCCAAGCCCATAAACAAGCTGACCATATCGTATGCCGAAGCTAACACCATCATGCCCAGCAAGCTAATCATGCCCATAACATAATATTCGCCACGCTCAATACCGCGTACCAGTAAATAATCACGCGCAAAAACAAAGACGACAACAGTCATTAATAACATCGAGACTTTGAGAACGTCAGCAACACCATCACGAATAAAGCCACCATTGAACAACTGCACCGATTCTGTCGAAAAGGTTGCTAAGATGACACCAACAATCATCACTAAAGAGACCAGTGCTAACTGAAAGGTTAGTGCTGGATAACGTTTTTCCCAAAAGGTATCACCTACCAGCAATGCCATGCTGCTTGCCAATAACAAAAGCTCAGGTGCTAATATATGTAACATCATATCCATCGTGTCAAATCACTCTCTATCTATTTACAGGACGCTTCTAAAAACCTAAGGCAGCTTAGAAGTCATTGCTTGTTGAACCAAATGCTCAACCGAAGCATGCATCACATCCATCACAGGTGCTGGATAGAAACCTAAGCCAATAATACCAATCGCGAGAATCAACATAATCATAAACTCACGACGACTTAAGTCTTTCATTTCAGCAACATGATGATTAGACACATCACCAAAGATAACGCGCTTAATCATCCATAAGGTATAAGCAGCACCAAAAATCAAAGTTGTCGCAGCAGCTAAAGCAATCCAGAAATTCGCTTTGAAGGCAGCAAGGATAACCATGAACTCACCAACGAAGCCTGAAGTCCCTGGTAAGCCCGCGTTAGCCATCGCAAAAATCAGCATAAAGACAGCAAACACAGGCATGGTATTAACCACACCACCGTAAGCACTGATTTCTCGGGTATGCAGTCGATCGTACATGACACCAATTGCCAAGAACATTGCTGCTGAAATCAGACCATGCGAAATCATTTGAATCATTGCGCCTTCTAAGCCCAAAATCGCACCCTGCATCTCGCCTGTATTACGCAAAATGCCGTACAACAAGAACATACCCAAGGTCACAAATCCCATATGCGCAATCGAAGAATAAGCGATCAGCTTCTTCATATCGGTTTGCGCCAAGGCAACAAACGCAATATAAACAATCGCAATCAGTGACAAACCAATCACTAACCAATCTAAATAATTCGCAGCATCTGGTGTCATTGGCAATGAGAAACGAACAAAGCCATAACCACCCATTTTAAGCATAATCGCAGCCAGTACCACAGATCCTGCTGTCGGCGCTTCAACGTGCGCATCAGGCAACCATGTATGAACTGGGAACATCGGAATTTTAACCGCGAAGGCAATCAAAAATGCCAAGAAAATCCAGAACTGAGCAACGAAACTCAGCGGCATCGCTTGGAAGTCTAATAACGAGAAACTGCCAATTTGACTGTACATGTACAAAAAGGCAACCAACATAAAGACAGAACCGAAGAAGGTATACAAGAAGAACTTAATCGTTGCATAAACACGTTTCGGACCACCCCATTGTCCGATGACCAAGAACATTGGAATTAATAAGGCTTCCCAGAACACATAGAACAGAATCGCATCAAGTGCCGCAAATACTGCAACCATAATGCCATTCATCATCAAAAAGGCAGCCATATATTGCTCAACACGGTCTTCAATACACTCAAATGCCGACCAAACAGCCAATACCGTGGTAAAGGTTGTCAGAATAATTAGCGGCATCGAAAGACCGTCAATACCTAAAAAGTATTGAATATTAAAAGCTGGAATCCAGTTCGCTTGTTCAACAAACTGCATTTGTGCGGTTGTCGTATCAAAACCTGTATACAAACCTAACGACAGGATAAACACAGCAATTGACGACCATAGCGAAAATTGCTTTGCCATAGCGGGTCGGTTTTTCATCATTAAAACCAAAACACCCGACAAAATCGGCAACCAAATCAACGCACTGAGTAGCGGAAAACTCGTCATTCCCAACATTCCTTATAAATTCATCTGTTGTTTACAACAGCGCCCAGGCCAAAAGACCCATCAGCCCGAAAATCATCACAAACGCATAGTGATATAAATAACCTGTTTGTGCATGGCGAGCCATCTTCGCACCTGCCCCAATCAGATTCGCTGTCCCATTAACAACCCAACCGTCAATGATCCGTGCGTCAGTAACACGCGCAAAAAATCCAGCAAGTTTACGCGTACCATCAACAAAAACCACCTCATTAAAGCGATCAAAGCCATAACCATGACGCAAGGTTGCATGCACACCTGAAAAGCGACGCGCTAATACAGGTGGCAAATCAGGACGTTTGATGTACAAGAACCAAGCCAAAGCAACACCTGACAAGGCTAACCATGTCGGTAATGCCATCAAGCCATGCAGCAGTAATGCACCCGCCGACGCACCATGCTCAGCAACACGCGCTAATACGTTATGTTCAGGCAGAACTTTAATCGCATCCGACAACATCGAACCGAACAAAATATCTTCGACGAAGAAACCACCAAACAAAGCCGCAGGAATTGCTAACATAATCAAGGGTACAGTCACAACCCAAGGCGACTCATGAATTTCATGCGTGCGCACATAATCACTCGCTGGTGCATGGAAAACCATGAAAAACATGCGGAAGCTATAGAAAGCGGTGACAAAAACACCAATCATCAACATACCATATGCCAAAGCTGGTGCCCAACCATTTGCTGCATCAATCGCTAACAAAATACCATCTTTAGAGTAAAATCCAGAGAAAGCAGGGAAACCAATTAACGCTAAAGAACCGACAAGCAGCGCACCATATGTAATCGGCATTTTCTTCGCCAAACCACCCATATTGCGAATATCTTGATCGTGGTGCATGGCGATAATGACCGAACCCGCAGCCAAGAACAGCAACGCCTTAAAGAAAGCATGGGTTAAGACATGGAACATACCTGCCGCGTAAGCCGATACGCCCAAAGCAGCAACCATGTAACCTAACTGAGACAAGGTCGAGTAAGCAACCACGCGTTTAATATCGTTTTGTACAATGCCCAAGACACCCATTAACAGACCTGTAAATGCACCTGTTAATAAAATAAAGGTCAGTGTACCCTCAGCCAATTCATATGCTGGAGACAAACGCGCCACCATAAAGATACCAGCAGTAACCATCGTTGCCGCATGAATTAAGGCAGAAATCGGTGTTGGACCTTCCATTGATTCAGGTAACCACACATGCAACGGCATCTGTGCCGATTTACCCATCGCACCGACAAATAACAACATGGTTAACAAGGTCAACATATGTACTTGCGTGTCACCAACAGCAATAACCGTATCTTTATGAGCATTCAAGCCATCAAAGAAGCTCGCATAATCCAGCGTACCAAAATAACCCAAGACCAAAGCAATGCCGAGTAGGAAACCAAAGTCACCAACACGGTTTACCAAGAACGCCTTTAAGCTCGCCTGATTCGCCGACTCGCGCTTAAAATAGAAGCCAATCAACAAATAAGACACTAAACCTACAGCTTCCCAACCAAAGAATAACTGTAAGAAGTTATTTGCCATCACCAAAGACAACATCGAGAAGGTGAACAGTGAAATATAACTAAAGAAACGCTCGTAGCCTTCCTCGTGATCCATATAACCAATGGTGTAAACGTGAACCATTAACGAAACAAAGGTCACAACAAGCATCATCGTCGCCGTCAAGCGATCAATCATGAAGCCCGCTTCAAAACGGATACCGTCAGAAACCATCCATGTATAAATGGTCGCGTTATAAGCTTCAGCAGCATTAAACACATACTGATAAAACACATATGCAGCCAATACCGTTGAAATCGTCACCGACGTAATCGTAATACGATGCGAAGCCGAACGACCAATTTTATGACCAAAAACACCGGCAATAAACGCACCGACTAAGGGTGAGAGTAAAATGGTGAGAAAAATATTATGCATCGACATCTACTTTAACCCTTCATCTCACTTAAGTCATCCACATTGATGCTATGTTTGTTACGGAACAATAACACCAACAATGCTAACCCAATCGCAGCTTCTGCAGCAGCTACGGTTAGGATAAAAAACACAAATACCTGACCATGCATATTGCCTTGGTAGCTTGAAAAAGCGATGAAATTAGTATTCACCGCTAACAACATCAATTCAATACTCATCAGAATAATGATTAAATTCTTACGATTTAAGAAAATGCCAGCCAAACTTAAAACAAACAGCACAGCACCAAAAACCAATACATCAGACAATTGCAACACATCACTCATCATCTGACTCCTTCTTGTTATCTTCTTTTACCGCAACCACCGCTGGCATTTTAACCATCGTTAAACGATCTGCGGCTTGAACACGTACTTGCGCACCAATATCTTGATACAGAACCTCTCCTTGCTTACGACGGCGCAAGGTCAGCACAATTGCAGCCACAATGGCTAATAACAATAATACTGCTGCCAACTCAAAGGCATAAAGATATTCGGTAAATAATAACTGACCCAACATTTTGGTATTACTGTCTCCTGCAGCTAAAGCAACTGGCGAGGGAAAGTGTTCTAGCCCAAAAAACTGCGGATTCAGCACTAATGACATTTCGGCTAAAACAACGACTGCAACGACTGCCCCTAAAGGCAAGTAACGCGTAAAGCCTTCACGTAACGGCGTCAAGTTAATATCCAACATCATAATGACAAATAGGAATAAGACCATTACCGCGCCAACATAAACTAAAATTAGCACAATACCCAAAAATTCTGCTTGCAGTAACAACCAGATGCCCGCTGTTGCCACAAATGCCAACACCAAAAACAGTGCCGCACGCACAGGATTACGTGATCCAATGACACCCAACGATGCCAACACTGCCGTAGCAGCGAAGACATAAAACAATAGTTTTTCAATACCCATAATGATGATATGCCTTTCGTTTATCGGTACTTAGCATCTGCAGCACGGTCGGCTGCAATCTGCGTTTCCATTTTGTCACCAAATGCCAGCAACATATCCTTGCTCATGACATGAATGTCACCAGGTTCAAACGTATATTCAAAGATGCGAGTCTCAACAATCGCATCGACAGGACAAGCTTCTTCACAGAAACCACAATAAATACATTTAAACAAATCAATATCGTAAACTGTTGTGCGACGCGAACCATCTTCGCGTACTTCCGACTCAATGGTAATGGCGTTAGCAGGACACACTGCTTCGCACAATTTACAAGCGATACAACGCTCTTCGCCATTATCATAGCGACGCAAAGCATGCTTACCACGAAAACGTGGTGACATTGGCGTTTTTTCTTCAGGATAAAGGACGGTAATTTTTGGCTTAAAGAAATACTTTAAGGTTAACGCCATTCCCTGAAATAATTCCCATAGTGTCCATGTTTTTAGCTGGAATTTAAGTTCCTTAATCATGCAACACCTCCGTGCACAAACCAAGGCGCGACTTTAAAGTATGCCATTGCACCCACCACAAAAACCCATAGAATCGTTAACGGAATCAGAACCTTCCAACCCAAGCGCATGATTTGGTCATAACGGTAACGTGGGAAAGTCGCACGGAACCATAAAAACACAAAGAGCAGGAAGAATACTTTGAATGCTAACCAAAACAATCCTGGTACAAAACTAAATAAAGCTTCCAAACCAGGAATACCCTCAAATGGTGACAACCACCCGCCCATAAACATAATAGCAGTTAAGAAGGAAATCAAAATCATCATCGCGTATTCTGCTAAGAAGAATACAGCAAAGGTCATCCCTGAATAATCAACGTGGAAACCCGCAACAATTTCAGATTCACCTTCGGCAACGTCAAACGGTGCACGGTTGGTTTCAGCAACACCCGAAATGAAGTAAACGACAAACATCGGCAATAACGGAATCCAATACCATGCCAAAATACCGCCTTGCTGACCCATCACGATATCTGTTAGGTTCATGCTACCTGCAGTCATAATAACGGTAACTAAGGCAAAACCCATCGCAATCTCGTAAGAGACTTTTTGTGCTGAAGAACGCAACGCACCCAAAAGCGCGTATTTAGAGTTAGAAGCCCAACCCGCGATCACCACACCATAAACACCAATAGAGGACACTGCCAGAACATACAACAGCCCAGCATTAATGTCGCCAATCACCATACCATTATCAAATGGCACGACAGCCCACACCGCGATCGCTGGTGCAATTGCCAACACAGGCGCAATTAAAAACAAATATACATTCGACTGAGAAGGAATAATAATTTCCTTCATAATCAACTTGAGCGCGTCTGCAATCGGCTGTAATAATCCCGCATAACCGACACGATTTGGTCCTAAACGCACCTGCATGTAACCAATGACTTTACGCTCTGCGTAAGTCAAATAAGCGACCGTGAGCAATAATGGCACAATAACCATCATCGCTTGCACGAGAATAACCAGCACGACTGCCACTTCATTGGGCATCCACTGCGCTAAGAGGGTTTGTAAACTATCAAACATTCGATACTCCTCCTTAGGCAGTTAGCGTTAAATAATCAGCAGGTAGCGCAAAGAGCCATACCATTGGTGCGACCACACACCCCAATGCAACCTTTGCATCAACGACAAAGGGAACGCGGACAGAACCTGTAGCAGTGGCAACAGAAATATCCGTTTGACCGACAAACGCAGCCGCATCTTGCGGATGAATACGCAACATCGGCATGCCTGCATGTTCGTGAGCCTGTAAAGGTAATGACTGACGCACCAACATATCTGTTGCATACATCGGCATGACAGCAACACGCGCTAAACCCTGTTGACTCATTGCTGGTGTTGATGCAGCAGCAACACCAGTCATCGTTATTGCCTGTGCTGTTTTCGCTTTCGCCTGCGCTTCTACGGTTACTTGATCCAACGAGGTGAATTCAAAACCAGCCACATTCATTAAATTACCTAAGACACGTAATACTTTCCAACCTGGTTTAGCATCGCCTTGTAATGACAAAGCAACTGGTGAAAACTGCCATGTTGCATTAGCATTAACATAACTACCCGCAACTTCAGCAAAAGCACCAATGGGTAACATCCAGTCCGAAACATCACGCAACGCTGGCGTATCAAATGCACTAACCGAAATCACACGACCCGATAACTGCTGTGCTTGTGCTAACAACGCATCTTGTGGTTCAACACCCCACAGAATCCAATTTTTCATACCTTGCGCTAACATTTGCGCTGCGTTCATACCCACACCAGCAGGCTCTGCACCAACCAAGCTTGCGCCTAAGCTGTTACCTGCTTCAGGTAACCAAGCCAATGTCGCGCCCGACAATTTAGCAACCAAAGCAGCTAATTGCATTAAACGCGCAAATGCAGGATGAGATTGCGCAATTTGACCTAAGAAAATGACTTTATGACCATCAACACGCAACAAAGCAGCCATTTTTTGTGCTGTTTCGTCAGCAGAAGTGCCCACGACTAAGGCTTTTTCTTCGACAGATAAAGCCTCATCGCCGATTAAAGCAACCGCCAGACGCGCCACACTATTCACCATCTCTGGCATAGAAACAATGGCTTTAGCAGACAAACGGTAATTGAAGTCAAAATCAACAGGATTAATCGCCATCACTTTGCCACGACCCTGCGTTGCTTTACGCAAGCGCTGATTGAGCAAAGGCTGTTCGTGACGTAAGTAAGAACCAATCAATAATGCCGCTTTAATATTTTCAACCTGTTCAATTGGCATTGACAAATAAGGCATCGCACCCACTGCATCCAAACTAAAATCCTGCTGATGCAAACGGTGATCAATATTATGACAACCCTTGGCTTTTAATAGCTTTTGCAATAAATACAATTCTTCAACCGTCGCTGTCGGGCTAACCAAAGCACCAACCGCATTTTTATCGCTATCGAGTTGACCCGTCAATAAAGCTGAAACCTCGCTCAGAGCCGCTTCCCAACCAATCGCTTGCCATTCACCATCAACTTTACGCATTGGCTGTGTTAAACGATTGTTGCTCAAGCCCGCGTAAGAAAAGCGGTCACGATCCGATAACCAAACTTCATTAATCGCTTCGTTTTCACGTGGCACAACACGCTTAACATCACCTTGCTTGTGATGAACATAAACATTAGAACCCAGACCATCGTGAATAGCAATAGAAGGCGTTGCCGACAATTCCCAAGCACGCGCGGTATAACGGTAAGGCTTAGAAGTTAACGCACCAACAGGACATAAATCAATGACGTTACCAGATAATTCAGACACCATCGCTTTAGCAACGTAGGTACCAATTTCCATATGCTCGCCACGACCTGTCGCGCCCAACTCCATAATACCCGCAACTTCCTGCCCGAAACGAACGCAACGCGTACAGTGAATACAACGCGTCATGTCTGTTTGTACTAAAGAACCGATATCACGATCACCAACAATACGCTTACCTTCATTAAAGCGACTGATGTCTTGACCATAAAGCATCGACACATCTTGCAATTCGCACTCACCACCTTGGTCACAAATCGGACAATCTAAGGGGTGATTAATTAACAAAAACTCCATCACTGCTTTCTGCGCTGCTAAGGCTTTAGGCGACTTGGTGAACACCTTCATGCCATCGGTAATCGGTGTCGCGCAGGCAGGTAACGCTTTAGGCGCACCCGTCACTTCGACGAGACACATACGACAGTTCGCTGCTACCGACAATTTTTTGTGATAACAAAAACGCGGAATCGCAATACCCGCATCATCGGCAACATCAATTAGCATCAAGCCTTCACGGGCCCGAATACTTTGACCATTAATTTCAATTTTTACCATTGTTGTAGCATCACTCTTTTTCGCTAAAGGCGCTTACATGCGGTCATAAATACTACAGCCATGCTCGATATAATGTTCGAACTCATGACCAAAATGCTTCATAAAACTTGTGACAGGGATTGCTGCTGCATCACCCAGTCCACAAATTACCTTACCCGTAATGCGTCCACCGACATCACGCAATAAGGTTAAATCTTCGGGACGACCTTTACCTTCACGGATACGCTTCACCACACGGTGCATCCAACCTGTACCTTCACGGCACGGCGTACACTGACCGCAAGATTCTTCATAATAGAAATAGCTCAGGCGCTCTAACACCTTCACCATATCCGTTGTTTCGTCCATAACAATGACCGAACCAGCACCCAAATAAGAACCTGCTTTCGCAATCGCATCATAGTCCATATCCATACCCATTGCCTTTTCAGCAGGCAATACGGGCGTAGAAGAACCACCAGGAATAACCGCTTTTAATTGACGACCTTTCCAGACACCACCCGCATTTTCAAGCAGTGTCTTAAATGATGTACCCAAGCGTACTTCTTGATTACCAGGTTTTTCAACATGACCCGAAACTGAAAACAGTTTCGTACCACCATTATTTGGCTTACCCAGCTCTAAAAACCACTGACCACCTTTCGCTAAAATCATCGGAATAGAAGCAAGGGTTTCAGTGTTGTTGATGGTTGTAGGACGACCATAAAGACCAAAGCTCGCCGGGAATGGCGGCTTGAAGCGCGGCATGCCTTTTTTGCCTTCAATCGACTCGATCAATGCTGTTTCTTCGCCACAAATGTACGCGCCCGATCCTGCATGAACAAACAAGTCGAAATCAAAGCCAGAGCCAAGAATATCAGTCCCTAAAAAACCTGCCGCACGCGCTTCTTCAACCGCACCTAAATAGCGATTAATCGGCTCAATAAACTCACCGCGCACATAGTTGTAACCACGACTCGCGCCAATCACGTAGGCGGCAATACACATCCCTTCGATGAGTTGATGCGGGTTATAACGCAAAATATCACGATCTTTACACGTACCAGGTTCACCCTCGTCCGAGTTGCAGAGCAAGAATTTCTGCCCAGGCGCACGACGGTTCATGAAGCTCCATTTTAAGCCTGTCGGGAAACCAGCACCACCGCGTCCACGTAAAGCAGAAATTTTAACTTGGTCAATAATTTCTTCTGGCGGCAACTCACCCGATAATACTTTTTTCCAAACCTCGTAACCACCATTTTCAACGTAGGTTTTTAGTGTCCATGATTCTGGCAAATGCAAGGTACGGAAACAATTTTCATTCATCATTGTCACTTACTCCAGCTCTGTCAAAATGGCATCAATTTTCTCAGTCGTCAGATGCTCATGGTAATGATCGCCAATTTGGAACATCGGCGCACCGACACAAGCCCCCAAACACTCGACCTCTTTAATCGAAAACTTGCCATCTGCTGTTACTTCACCAAACTCACTGACACCAAGCTTTTTCTTGAGATGCTCAACCACCTCGTCAGAGCCACGCAACATGCAGGAAATATTAGTGCAGACACAAATCTTGTGTTTACCAACTGGTTTATGTTCATACATCGAATAGAAGGTGGCAACTTCATAGACTTCAATTGGCGTAATATCTAAATACTCTGCCAACTCATCCATTAAGTCTTGCGTTAGAAAGCCACCATTAGCGTTTTGCAAAACAGTCAAAGCAGGAATTACTGCTGATTTTTGCTTACCCTCTGGATACTGCGCAATGCAATGATCAACGTCAGTTTTTACTTGTCCTTGAATCATGCTCATTAGCGGTCTACCTCTCCAAATACGATATCTTGCGTACCAATAATGGCAACGACGTCAGCAATCATATGCCCACGCGACATTTCATCGAGCGCGGCCAAATGCGCAAAACCTGGTGCACGAATTTTTAAGCGATATGGCTTATTCGCACCGTCTGAAATCATATACACACCCAATTCACCTTTAGGATGTTCCACCGCAGCATAAGCTTCGCCTGCAGGTAAACAATAACCTTCAGTAAACAACTTAAAGTGATGAATCAAAGCTTCCATACTTTCTTTCATATCCGCACGCTTAGGTGCAGCAACTTTTAAGTTATTGGTGATGACATCACCTGGGTTTGCTTTTAACCACTCAATACATTGACGAATAATCTTATTCGACTCACGCATTTCTGCCACACGCACCAAGTAACGATCATAACAGTCGCCCGTTTTGCCGACTGGAATATCAAAATCCATGCGATCATAAACTTCGTAAGGTTGCGTTTTACGCAAATCCCACGCAATGCCAGAGCCACGTAACATCGGACCTGTGAAACCAAGCTGTAACGCACGCTCTGGCGACACAATACCAATATCAACAGTACGCTGTTTCCAAATGCGGTTATCTGTTAGTAGCGTTTCATATTCATCAATATAAGCAGGAAAACGATCGGTAAAAGCCGTCAAGAAATCTAACATGCTTCCGTGACGGGTTTCGTTTAAGCGATCGACATCTTTTTTACTGCGAAAGGGTGAGTACTCATACTTAGGCATGCTATCGGGTAAATCACGATAAACACCACCTGGACGATAGTAAGTAGCATGCATACGCGCACCAGAAACCGCCTCATAGCAGTCCATCAAGTCTTCACGTTCACGGAAAGCATAAAGAAATACAGTCATCGCGCCGATGTCAAGCGCGTGCGCACCCAACCATAACAAATGGTTAAGCACACGGGTAATTTCATCGAACATGACACGAATATACTGAGCACGCTCAGGCACTTCCAAGCCCATCAGCTTTTCAATCGTCATGACGTAGGCATGTTCATTAACCATCATCGACACATAGTCAAGACGATCCATATAACCAATTGACTGGTTGTAAGGTTTATATTCTGCTAATTTTTCAGTACCACGATGCAACAAACCAATATGCGGATCTGCGCGCACAATGGTTTCACCATCAAGCTCTAACACCAAACGCAAGACACCATGCGCAGATGGATGCTGAGGACCAAAGTTGAGTGTATAATTACGAATTCCGCTCATCAAACAGCCCCCAAATATTCAGTGGGTCGAATCACACGCGGTGTATTCACCCGATTTTCAATACTGACAGGCTCATAGATCACACGGTTTTGTACAGGGTCATAACGCATTTCAACTTGTCCCTCAAGTGGAAAATCTTTGCGCAAGGGATGACCGACAAAACCATAATCGGTTAACAAACGGCGCAAATCTGGATGACCTGCAAAAGCAATACCAAACAAATCAAAGGCTTCGCGCTCAAACCAATTTACCGCTGCCCAAACATCACAAACACTGTCAACAACAGGAAAACCATTATCTTCACAAAAAACTTTAACGCGCAAACGCTGATTGTGTGCAATCGACAACAAATGCGTTACGACCGCAAAACGTGCTTCAACCTCATCATTTTCTGCCGCTGTTGCACGTTCAAAGTCAAAAATACCACGACTAAAGCCTTCGTTAACTGCCGCATCTGTCTGCCAATTAACCTGCCCGTAGGTGGAATAATCAACCGCACACAAATCAATAAGCTGCTCAAACCCAAGGGAATCACGCAAATACAGAGCAACAGCACGCCAATCTTTCGCTGGCACAGTCACAGTCAATTCGTCTACTTCAGAAATAGAACCTTCAACCTGAGACCAAGCTTGCTGCATCATTTCTAGTAGGTGAGAAAGAGAACGCATGATTTTATTTTCCTAACTTAACGCGCAATGGTATCGGTGCGCTTAATCTTATTCTGCAACTGAATAATGCCGTATAACAAGGCTTCAGCAGTCGGCGGACACCCTGGCACATAAACATCAACAGGAACAATACGATCACAACCACGCACAACCGCATATGAATAATGGTAATAACCACCACCATTGGCACAAGACCCCATCGAGATCACCCAGCGAGGCTCTGCCATTTGGTCATAAACTTTACGCAACGCAGGTGCCATCTTGTTAACCAGTGTACCTGCAACAATCATCACGTCTGACTGACGTGGACTGGGACGAAAAATAACACCAAAACGATCTAAATCATAACGCGACGCACCAGCGTGCATCATTTCCACAGCACAACACGCCAAACCAAAGGTCATTGGCCATAAAGAACCTGTACGTGCCCAGTTAATGAGTTTATCAGCAGAAGTCGTGACAAACCCTTCTTGCAGAACGCCTTCTATTCCCATTCCAAGGCTCCTTTCTTCCACTCGTAGATGAAACCAACGACTAAAATAAACAAGAACATCGCCATTGCCAAAAAGCCTGCTAAACCAATGGTATCAAGCACAACAGCCCACGGAAACAGAAAAGCGATTTCTAAATCAAAAATAATAAATAAAATAGCGACAAGATAAAAACGCACGTCAAATTTCATGCGCGAATCTTCAAAGGCTTCAAAGCCACATTCATATGGGGATAACTTTTCGCTGTCGGGACGATTGGGTGCTAACAACCAACCAGCGGCAATTGGACCAACGCCAAAGCCAATGCCGAGCAGGATAAAAACCAGAATTGGCAGGTAATTTTCTAACATTCTGAATCTCCGTAATAACAACTAACTCAATAACGCTTCATTGATTATGGTACCGACGACTGGACTCGAACCAGCACAGCTTGCGCCACTACCACCTCAAGGTAGCGTGTCTACCAATTCCACCACGTCGGCAAAAAAGCGTTTTTCTCGTTATTTCCCAGTTTGAACTGGCACATCTGCGGGTTGCATTGTACCACTTATCGCTGGGCTGTCTGTTATCACGATGTGATCAGGAGTACTTATCACACTGTTGCCTTCAGACTGCTTTGTAGACAAATAAGCTAGGGTTAAGCTTGTCACAAAGAAGAGAGTCGCTATTATAGCAGTTAATCGGGATAAAAATGAAGCAGAACCTCGCGATCCGAACACACTTTGTGATGAACCACCACCAAAACTCGCACCCGCATCAGCTCCTTTTCCTTGTTGAATCAACACCAAACCAATTAATGCCAACGACAAAAGAATATGAATAATTAAAACTATTTGCATCATAAAACTAACCTATTATTTCGTTTGTGCACACGCATAAATACGCGCAAAATCATCTGCATTCAAAGATGCTCCGCCAATTAGGCCACCATCAACATCAAGTTGAGAAAAGATAGACTCGGCATTATCAGGCTTAACACTACCACCGTATAGAATACGCATAGCAGTTGCCATACCTGCGTCAAGTTCAGCCAAGCGCGCACGAATCACAGCGTGAATTTCTTGTGCTTGCTCTGGGGACGCAGTACGACCTGTACCAATCGCCCAAACAGGCTCATATGCAACAATCGCCTGACTCCAGCCATCAACACCAATCACGGCACTGACCGCATCAAGCTGGGCAGTAATAACTTCTTGTGCCTTTCCAGCTTCGCGCTGCTCTAAAGTTTCACCGACACAAACCAATGGCACAAGCCCAGCATCCAAGGCAACCTTTGCCTTATGAGCCACAATCTCGTTATCCTCGGCATAGAGTGCGCGACGCTCAGAGTGACCAACAATCACATACTGACAGCCAATATCAGCCAACATAAAACCTGCAACTTCGCCCGTATAAGCACCTGGTGAGGCAACAGAAGCCAAATTTTGCGCACCAACATGCACACCAGAGTGCGCCGCAGCTGCCGCTGCTTGTGCTAGATATACTGCTGGTGGACACACCAACAGCGTTACATTTTCTTTAATAACCACTTTTGAAGCAAGAGTCGTTACCATATCCGAGGTAAATGCTACCGAACCGTGCATTTTCCAATTACCAGCCACCATCATCTGACGCATTGATTGTTGTCTCCCAATAAAACTGACCAAGTTTACCGTTGAAATCGTTGCTTTGCAACCCATTGCTTATTTAAGACTATTTTAACCGCCATAAACTTCTATAACCAAAGACTCCAGCTGAGAAACAAGCTGCTTAACCTGCACCGCATCTCGCCCTTCCACCATAATGCGAATCAATGGCTCAGTTCCCGATAAACGAATCAGCAAACGACCGTCTTTACCCAATTGTGCTTCAGCATCCGCAACTGCTGTAACCACGCGCTCATCATCTAATGATTTAATTTTCTTGGCGAGTCTAACATTGACAAGCTCTTGCGGATAACGAATAAAACCTTGTTTTAATGCATTTAAGCCAACCTTACGTCGCACTAAAACACTTAATACTTGCAAGGCTGCCACAATACCATCACCCGTCAGGATTTTGTCAAGACACAGCACATGACCTGATGGTTCAGCACCATAATTCAAGCCCTCTTCCATCATCTTTTCCATAACATGACGGTCACCAACAGGGGTGCGATGAAATTCAATACCCTGCTTACGGCAATAGTTTTCTAATCCCATATTACTCATGACTGTACCGACCACACCCCTTACTGGCACATCCTGACCGCTCATGATAATAAACAAAATATCATCACCATCAAGAACAGCGCCAGTGTGATCAACTAAAATCACACGATCGCCATCACCATCTAAGGCAATACCCAAATCTGCTTTTTCACGCAATACAGAACGCTGTAACGCGGCTGGATCCGTTGCACCAACACCATCATTAATATTTAAGCCGTTAGGTGCATTACCAATCACGATTACTTCCGCACCCAATTCAGTAAAAACATGGGGTGCAACTTGGTAGGTTGCACCATTAGCACAATCAACGACAATTTTTAAGCCGTTAAGACGATAACCATGCGCCATCGTACTTTTGCAAAACTCAATATAACGACCTGCGGCATCATTAATACGCGAAACCTTACCAAGCAACTGAGAGGGTACACAAATCATTGGCTCCTCCATCATCGCTTCAATGTCACGTTCTAAATCATCACTGAGCTTACGACCTTCGTTATTAAAAAACTTAATGCCATTATCGTAGTAAGGATTGTGCGACGCACTAATTACCACGCCTGATACCGCGCCAAAGGTTTTGGCAATATAAGCAATCGCTGGCGTTGGCATAGGACCTAACAAACGAACATCAACACCTGCCGCTGCAAAACCCGCCTCTAAAGCAGATTCAAATAAATAGCCTGAAATACGCGTATCTTTGCCGATAATAACGGGGGCATTACTGACCTGTTTTAATACCATACCGGCCGACCAACCGAGCTTCATTGCCATTTCAGGAGACATGCCCTCTGAACCGACACGACCACGAATACCATCCGTACCAAAGTATCGTTTTTTTGCTTTTGTTGCCATGGTTTACCCCAAACTTATCGATTAAATTCAAATGCACCCAATGCGGATGCGACAGTTAATGCATCATGCGTTTGTGCAACATCATGAACACGTACAATTTTTGCCCCCAGTCGAACGGCTTCAACAGCTGCAGCAACACTACCAGCCTGACGTTCCAGCGGCTTATCTCGCCCAGTCAATTCAGCAATCATGCGTTTGCGTGAAACGCCCACCAAGACAGGAAAGCCTAAAGCCACCAATTCTGGCAAAGCACGAAACAAGGCAAGATTGTGAGCTAAGTTTTTACCGAAACCAAAACCAGGATCTAATACCAATCGTGCTTTATCAACAGCCAATACATCAACTCTATCTTGCAAGAAGGTTTGCACTTCTTGCACAACATCATGATAGATGGGTTGATTTTGCATCGATTGTGGCTCACCTTGAATATGCATGACGCACAAAGAAAGCTCTGAATGTGGTCGAACAACTTCCGTGCTATTTGGCAATTGAAAAGCACGTACATCATTAATCATTTCGACACCGATTGCTAACGCGGCTTGCATAACTTCTGGCTTACTGGTATCGATTGAAATCGGTATGTCTGTTAACTCGCGCAATGCGATTAACACGGGCATTAAACGATCAAGTTCTTCTTGCGCACTGATTGCTTGTGCCCCTGGACGTGTGGACTCAGCACCTAAATCGAGAATATGAGCACCATCTGCAATTAATTGTTGCGCATGACGCAATGCCGCATCACGCTGCAAAAATTGACCGCCATCTGAAAAAGAATCGGGGGTGATATTCACTACCCCCATGATCCAATATTTTCTAGACTGCCAATCAATCATCATTCATTAATGCCACTTAGGAATCGCATCTGTTGAATTTGCATCTGGCGCAACACTGGTATCCAAAACAGCAGCATCAATGCCTGTATCGCCTGCCTGTGTTGGCGGTTCGCCAGCATTAAGATCCGCCACAATGTCATCCCAACCAGCAGGCGCGTCAGGGAAACGACCCTCATTCATGATCTGTGCAATTTGTACATCATCAATGGTTTCGTACAACATGAGCGCGTCAGCCATAATGTGCAGCTTGTCGCTGTTTTCTTGCAGAATTCGCTCGGCACGCTGATAGTTGGTTTCGATAAAACGATGAATTTCATCATCAATTAATTTGCCTGTTTCTGGGGACAAGGCTTTAGTACGCGACATACCACCACCCAAAAATGGGTTGCTGTTGTCTTCTTCTTCGTACATTTGTGGACCTAACTTGTCCGACATGCCCCATTTCATGACCATACTACGCGCTAATGAGGTTGCACGCTCAATATCGTTACTTGCACCCGTTGTTACCGCGTCAGCACCAAAAATCATTTCTTCGGCAATACGACCACCATAAAGACTCGACAACTGACTTTCTAAACGGCGCTTACTATAGCTATAGCGATCTTCTTCTGGTAAGTACATGGTCACCCCTAATGCACGACCACGCGGAATAATACTCACTTTGTAAACAGGATCATGCTCTGGCACTAGGTGTCCGATAATGGCATGTCCTGCTTCGTGATACGCCGTCAGCTTTTTCTCTGCTTCATTCATGACCATTGACTTGCGCTCAACACCCATAATGATTTTGTCTTTCGCTTTTTCAAAGTCGAGATGATTAACCTTATCTTTGCCCATACGTGCCGCAAATAAAGCAGCTTCGTTCACAAGGTTAGCCAAATCTGCACCTGAAAACCCTGGTGTACCGCGTGCAATCGCTGCTGGCTTAACGCCCTCTTCCATCGGCACTTTACGCATATGCACTTTAAGAATTTGTTCACGTCCGCGCACATCTGGCAAACCAATGGTAACCTGACGGTCAAAACGACCTGGACGTAATAAGGCGGGGTCTAAGACATCTGGACGGTTAGTCGCAGCAATCACAATAATGCCTTCGTTGCCTTCAAAACCATCCATTTCAACGAGCATCTGGTTGAGTGTTTGCTCGCGTTCATCATTACCACCGCCCATGCCAGCACCACGAGAACGACCAACAGCATCAATTTCATCAATAAAGATGATACAAGGTGCATGGGCTTTAGCTTGCTCGAACATATCACGCACACGAGAAGCACCAACACCAACAAACATTTCAACGAAATCTGAACCTGAAATGGTAAAGAAAGGCACTTTCGCTTCGCCTGCAATGGCTTTAGCCAATAAAGTTTTACCTGTACCTGGTGGCCCTACCATGAGAATACCACGCGGAATTTTGCCGCCTAGCTTACGATACTTCTCTGGGTCACGTAAAAAATCAACCACTTCATGAACTTCTTCCTTCGCTTCATCAGCACCTGCAACATCTTCAAAGGTTACCTTTACCTGATCTTCAGACTGCATACGTGCTTTGCTTTTACCAAAGGATAAGGGACCATTTTTACCGCCCAAACCACCAGCAGAGCGCATAAAGAAAATCCAAACCGCAATCAGCAGCAACATCGGGAACCAAGAAATAAACATTTGCATCAACACGCCCTGCTTTTCAGGCGGCGGTACAGTAATGACCACATTATGGTTGAGCAAATCACCAACCAATCCAGGATCACCAGGATTAAAAGTCATGAAGTGATCGCCACTGGTGTAGAAACCATGAATGGTGCGACCATCCATATCCACCCGTGCCACCCGCTCCGATTTAACCTCATTAATGAACTGAGTATAGTCAATACGATGCGGATTACCAACACGCGACTCTTCAGGGTTACTTTGAAACTGATTAAACAACACTAAAGTAACTGCTGCTAATATCATCCAAACCAGTAGGTTTTTCATAAAATCATTCATTCTTTGACTTCCATCATTAGGGGGCTCTAATAACTTAAAGGGTTTGGGGGTCTGGGGGAAGGGATGCACTCATATTGCATCTAACTTCTTGATTGAGACCCTTGCACCAGAGGTAAAATAAGCTAGGGACGCTAAAAATGCCACAAAGTGGTGTTTTTAGACGTACCCTAGGTTTGTTGTGGGCGATAACCGCGTGCCAATACATAAACTTCGACGCTGCGACCACGAGAAGCTTTCGGCTTTTTTAATTGTACCTTAGTAAAGACTGCTCTGACATCTTTTAGAAAGGCATCAAACCCTTCACCCTGAAATACTTTTATAAGGAGATCGCCACCAGGTTTCAAGACCAAATGCGAAAAAGCCAGCGCCAACTCCGATAAATAAATAGATCGAGGAATATCAACCCCTTTAATGCCAGAGGTATTAGGAGCCATATCAGAGAGTACAATATCTACAGGACGACCGTCAATCGCTGCTAAAAGCTGCTCTAACACCTCATCTTCTCGAAAGTCACCTTGCAAAAAAGTTGCACCATCAATCGGAACAATGGGCAATAAATCTAAGCCAACAACAATACCATCGCTGCCCACTTTTTCAATTGCCCATTGACTCCACCCCCCAGGAGCCGCGCCTAAATCGGCAACAACCATTCCTGAACGTAAGAGTTTATCTTTTTCATCAAGCTCTTTGAGCTTATAAACCGCACGTGAGCGATAGCCTTCTTTTTGCGCTTGCAGCCAAAAGGGATCGGAAAAATGTTCTTTTAGCCACGATTGTGACGATTTTGTTCGTGCCATATATCCTAATCTTGTTACAATGCTCTGTTACATTTTATTTTTCTAAAGGAACTTGCGTCTATGTTGACCAATAGCCAAATCAAATTTTTACGCACCCTAGCCCATCATCGCAACCCAATGTTATGGATTGGCGCATCGGGCGTTTCTGAATCTGTTATCACTGAGTTAGATATTACTCTAAACACACACGAATTGGTTAAAGTTAAAATGCTTAACGATGACCGCGAACAACGCAAACTCATCATTGATGCCATTGTCAAAGCGAGTGGTGCAACAAAAATTCAAACGATTGGTAAAATGGTTATCCTGTATCGTCCGAATTTACAAGCACCTAAAATTGCTTTACCGAAGCGTTAAGACCCGCTCCCCCCAACCCTCTCCTAAAGGGAGAGGGAGAAGGGATTAAGCCTCTAACCTCTTGCCAAATCTGCCTTCAAATCAGTTAGCGACTCTAAGCCAATTGATAAACGAATCAAGTTTTCAGTGATGCCAGCAGCCAAACGGTCTGCTTCAGCTACTCGCCCGTGCGTGGTCGTTGCTGGGTGGGTAATGATGCTTTTCACATCGCCTAAATTGGCCGAACGTGAAAAAATTTGTACCGCATCAATAACTTTCCATGCTTCTGCACGCCCACCTGTAACACGGAAAGACAAAACCGCACCACCAGCACTTTGTTGCTTGGCAATCAGTTCTGCCTGTGGATGACTCGCCAGCCCTGGATAAAATACTGCCTCAACCCTTTCGTGTGCTTCTAGCCATTGCGCTACGGCTAAGGCCTGCTCACTTTGTGCTTTCATCCGTAACGCGAGCGTTTCCAAGCCCTTCAAGAAAATCCACGCATTAAAGGCACTCATTGTCGCACCTGTGGTACGCAAAAAGCCGTACACGGCAGACATCAGTGCTTTACTTCCCAATACAGCACCACCTAAAGCACGCCCCTGACCATCAATAAATTTAGT
Organism: Thiomicrospira cyclica; assembly: GCA_020726325.1. Classification (GTDB taxonomy): domain Bacteria; phylum Pseudomonadota; class Gammaproteobacteria; order Thiomicrospirales; family Thiomicrospiraceae. The sequence continues at coordinate 32,226 of DYST01000001.1, forward strand.
TGCTGAATGAATGACAATATCCGCACCTAACGCCAGAGGTTTTTGCAAAATCGGTGTCATGAGGCAGTTATCAACCATCACTAAGGCATCAACCGCATGCGCAATGGCGCATAAGCCCCCAATATCACCCACTTCCATCAGCGGATTGGATGGGGTTTCTAAAAAGAAGAGGCGGGTTGTTGCTTGAATTGCATCTTGCCATGCCTGATGATCAGTCAAGTCAACAAAGGTTGTTTGAATACCAAAACGACTGAGATGATTGGCAAATAAAATCTGCGTTGCACCAAAAACGCTACGCGAGCAAATAACATGATCACCCGCATTTAATAATCCCATACAAGCCGTCAAAATCGCTGCCATGCCAGAACTGGTTGCAACCGCCATCTCTGCCCCCTCAAGAGCAGCAAGACGACGTTCAAAAGCACCTACAGTTGGATTGGTAAAGCGCGAGTAAATATTGCCTGGCTCTGCCCCCGAAAAACGCGCTGCCGCTTGTGCAGCGGAGTCGTAAACGAAACTAGAGGTCAAAATCATGGCTTCGCCATGTTCGCCTTCTTGTGTCGGATGATAGCCATAACGAATGGCAAGCGTCTCATCTTGCCAGTCGGCAAAGTTTATTTGCTGATTATTCGACATTATGCAACCCTACTGCACAGGGCTCCAAGTTGTCACCTTTAGCACCATCATTACGTTGTTGCGCAATATCGGCTAAATACTCAGGGGATACGTCACCCGTAACATAGATACCACTAAAACAAGAGGTGTCAAATATCTGTGGTCCTGAGCCTGACTCACGTACAGCTGCTTCTAAATCAGATAAATCTTGATAAACAAGCCAATCCGCACCAATAATGGCGCAAATTTCTTCTACCGTCTTGTTATTAGCAACCAATTCAGTCGCTGCTGGCATATCAATGCCATAAACATATGGATAGCGTACGGGCGGAGAAGCAGAAGCAAAAGACACCTTTCGCGCACCCGCATCACGTGCCATTTGAACAATTTGAGCAGAAGTTGTACCACGCACAATCGAATCATCAACCAGTAAAACGTGTTTGCCTTCAAACTCACGCGCAATGGCATTGAGCTTTTGACGTACCGATTTTTTACGTTGCGTTTGCCCAGGCATGATAAAAGTACGCCCAATATAACGGTTTTTGATGAAACCTTCTCGATAAGGCACACCTAAGCGTTGCGCCATTTGTAATGCAGAGGTACGACTGGTATCAGGAATCGGCATAACCACATCAATATCATGATGCGGATTGACGCGCAAAATTTTTGCCGCCAACTTTTCACCCATATTCAAACGTGCTTCATAGACAGAAACACCGTCAATCACCGAATCTGGACGTGCTAAATATACGTGTTCAAAAATACAGGGAGAAAAGACAGGATTACTTGCGCACTGACGGGAGAAAAAGCGACCATCATCGGTAATGACAATCGCTTCACCTGGGGCTAAGTCACGCATTACTTTGAATTCTAAGACATCAACAGCGACGGTTTCAGAGGCGATAATATAATCTTTACCCGCTGGGGTATCGCGTTCACCGTAGACAACAGGACGCAAACCAAAGGGGTCACGGAAGGCAAACATGCCAAAGCCAGCAATCATGCCAACCGCAGCGTAGCCACCTTTGCACCGCTCATGCACACGAGCAATAGCTGTAAATACTTCCTCTTCGGTTACTTTTTCTTTGTGTTGCACCATCATTTCATGGGCAAATACATTAAGTAACACTTCAGAATCTGAATTCGTATTTAAATGACGCAAGTCTTGCGCATAAATTTCTTTTGCTAAGGCTTCCGTATTTGTTAAGTTGCCATTGTGCGCCAACACAATGCCGTAGGGTGAATTGACATAGAAAGGTTGCGCCTCTGCACTAGAAGCACTACCTGCTGTTGGATAACGGACGTGACCGATACCAATAGAGCCGTGTAAATCGCGCATATGGCGCGTGCGAAAGACATTGCTAACCATGCCATTGTCTTTTCGTTGGTAAAAGCGATCTTGATGCAAGGTGACAATGCCAGCTGCGTCTTGTCCGCGATGCTGTAATACTGTTAAACCATCGTAAAGACTCTGGTTTACATTGTCGCCATTTGCTGAAAGGATACCGATAATGCCGCACATAACTTTATTTTAACCGCAATGGAATTTGGGACGCTTATTATCCCACCGTTACCTCAAGATGACAAACAGATTACAGCTTAATTGTTGGGTTTTTACTTTCCTAAAACAACAGACTTCGTATTAAACCGAGCATCGACAATACTTTTTGCTTTCTGAGCATCCATTGACGACTGATAAGGACCTGCTCTGAGGCTATAAATCTTCGCACCTTTTTTATTGGTAGTGACGATTAATCGACAAGGAAAGCCAGCTGCCTTTAAGCGTTCTTCGCCATCACGTGCTGCAGATTCCTGTTTATAGGTTGCTACCTGCAAATGAAAACGTCCCCCCGCGCTCACTTCAGGTGGCGAACCCAGTAGTTTCGCGCCATGATTGGCAAGTTTTAATCGGCTTTGGACATCCATTTGTGCTTCACGCGCAGATAAACTTTGATGCAGTGCTTGCACGCGAGCTGGATCTGCAGGCGGTGGGGTAACGGTCAGTGGTTTATCAATAAATAAACGAGAAGGTGTTTCTTGCTCTTGTATGGTTGACTCAATAACGGCATCTGCTAATGCGGTTGTTGTCGTGATGGTTTCTATGGGCAAGGCGACACTACGCTCTTTTACTGTATTAGGCGAAAAATCAACAGGATGCATAAACCAAACAGGTACAAAATAAACCAACAGACCAGCCCAAAAAATAGCGCCAATCATTCTAATTTTAAGCGGATCTGGCGTTGTCATATCTGCCCTATTGTTGCTGCTGTGCATCTATCCACAATAAGCCTTGTTCTACCGTCAAAAAAGAACCAAATACAAGACGAATACCCGCTCGCTCATCCGTTTGTGCCGCAACAAAGGCGTGTTGAATATCATCGAACCAATATTGCACTTGTTGCATATCGGTAAATAATGTCTTGAGCTGTGCCATAGATGCTGCTCTTGGGTTATTAACGGGCGCAATATACCAGACATCAATATAGGGTTTGATTAACGCCAACATACCTTGAATATCTTTTTCTGCTAAAGCACTAAAAACAGCAACAATGGGCTGAGACAAAGAAGCAAGATAGTCTGTTAAGGCTAATACCGACTGAGGATTATGCGCAACATCGAGCAACCAAGTCTTTGTTAGAATCTGACGCTGCTCTAGCCGTCCCAGTATCCGCCCCTTTTGCAGACCTAAGGCAATCTGTTCTTGAGTCACGGGCAAACGTGTCATCATCTGCAACACAAGCATCACAACACCCGAAGCATTAGCCAGTTGAAAGCTACCTTTTAACGCTGGTTTAGGCAAGGTCAAAGTAATCGCCTCACCTTGCCACTGCCAAGTATCGTCCGATAAAACCTGCCATTGATAATCTATCCCTGAGCGTTTTAAGTTAATCTCGAGTGAGCTGGCATGTTTTAAGAGTGATTCTGGTGGTTTGGCATCGGCACACACTGCGTGTTGATGACGACGAAAAATGCCCGCTTTTTCATAACCAATTGCTTCACGTGTATTACCAAGCAAGGCTGTATGATCGATATCAATTGTGGTAATCAGGGTGGCATCTGCATCCACAATATTAACCGCATCCAAGCGTCCACCCAAACCAACTTCTAAAATTTGAATATCACAACTTTGCTGTCGAAATAACCATATGGCAGCCAGTGTGCCCCATTCGAAAACAGTTAGGGTTGTATCTTGGCAAGCAGCATGGATAGCTTGAAAAGCTGCAATCAATAAAGCATCGCAAACTGGTTCGCCATTAATACGGACACGTTCGTTATAACGCATCAGGTGAGGAGAAGAATACCAACCAACACGATAGCCCGCATCTTGATAAATGGCAGATAACATTGCGGTTGATGACCCCTTACCATTTGTGCCACCAACAGTGATGGTTGTACTGCTTGGATGAGCAGATAGATTCAGACGCTGTGCCACTTCAGTAATACGGTCTAAAGAAAGATCAATGACCTGACGGTGCATGACATCTTGAAATGCTAACCAATCAGTTAATGCCCAATTTGCTTGCATAAAAATCAACCTAAGGTTATCGGTGCTGTTTGTTTCATCAGAATAGCGAGTTTACCCGCTAATTCATCACGCATGTTACGACGGTCAATAATGCAGTCAATCGCACCATGTTCTTGTAAAAACTCACTGCGTTGAAAGCCTTCTGGCAATTTTTCACGCACCGTCTGCTCAATCACACGAGGACCCGCAAAACCAATTAAGGCATTGGGTTCAGCGATGTTCAAATCGCCTAGCATCGCAAAAGAAGCCGAAACGCCACCCATCGTTGGGTCGGTTAGCACTGATACAAAAGGGAGCTTATGCGCCCGTAACTGACCTAAAGCAGCAGATGTTTTTGCCATTTGCATCAAAGAAAACAAGGCCTCTTGCATTCGTGCACCACCACTGGCAGAAAAACAGACAAACGGACAACGATGGACAATAGCTTCATTCACTGCTCGCACAAACTTCTCACCGACGACTGCGCCCATTGAGCCACCCATAAAGCCGAACTCAAAAGAAGCAGCCACAATCGGCATACCATGTAGTGTGCCACGTTGAACCAAAAAGGCATCTTTTTCGCCTGTTTTGGTTTGCGCTTCGGTAATACGATCTTTATAACGCTTTTGATCTTTGAACTTTAGTGCATCAATGGGCGACACCAAAGCCGCAACTTCAACAGCAGAACCTGCATCTAAAAAAATCTCTAAACGACGACGCGCACCAACACGCAAATGCGCACCATTAGGACAAACATGACAGTTACGTTCGATTTCGGCACGATAGACTGGTGCATCCATCCCTGGGCACTTGACCCATGTGCCTTCAGGAACGGATGATTTTTGCTCGGTATTTCGACGCAAACGTGTTGACAGTAAACTGCCAATTTTATTTTCAAGATTATCTAACCAGTTAGCCATCTGTATCTGCTCTTAATTTTTTATAATAGGGGAATTAACGCTGCAAAGCAGCACGAATTGGCTTAATAAAGGCAGCCGCTGCGCCAAGAATAAGTGCATCGCCTTTATCAGCAACCATTTCAATCGCTTCGACTAAAGCACTACCGACAACAACCGCATCGGCAAAAGCCGCCATTTTACCTGCCGTTTGCGCATCGCGAATACCAAAACCAACACCGACAGGTAAATTGCCTTGCGCTTTTAGCTCTAATACTTTCGCTTTCACTTCATCTAAATCTGATAGCTGCGCACCCGTGACACCACGTAAAGAGACATAATAAATAAAACCACCCGCTTGTTGCAAGGTTGCTTGCTCACGCTCGACTGGTGTCGTTGGCGAAACAAGAAAAATATTGGCTAATCCATGCTCTTTTAAAGCTTGCGTGATTGGCATTGCTTCTTCGGCAGGATAGTCAACCGTTAACACAGCATCAACACCTGCACTGGCAGCTTCACGTGCAAATTGTTCAATACCCATCGCCTCAATTGGATTGGCATAGCCCATCAGAACAACTGGGGTCAGCTGATCTTGACGGCGAAAATCCATCACCATCTCCAGCACTTGACGCAAGCTAACACCAAAAGTCAACGCACGCTCAGTGGCACGCTGAATGATAGGACCATCCGCCATCGGATCAGAAAAGGGAATACCTAGCTCTAATATATCAGCACCAGCATCAACCAAAGCGTGCATTAAAGGTACAGTTAGCAAGGGATTAGGGTCGCCTGCAGCAATATAGGGAATCAAAGCGGCACGATTGTGCGCACGAGTATCGGCAAAAACGGCTTCTAAACGACTCATAGAGGAAATCCTTCAATGGCAGCGATGGTATTCATGTCTTTATCGCCTCGACCTGATAAGTTAACCACAATCGATTGATGTTTTGATAACTCTGGTGCAAGCTTTGCTGCGTAGGCAATGGCATGACTGGTTTCAAGTGCTGGAATAATGCCTTCCATTTTGGTTAACAAACGGAAACCGTCTAGGGCTTCATCATCCGTAATGGCAACATAATGAGCACGACCTGTATCTTTTAGGAATGAATGTTCAGGACCAACCCCTGGATAATCTAGCCCCGCTGAAATCGAGTGCGTGCCAATAATTTGTCCATTCTCATCTTGCATTAAATAGGTACGATTACCATGCAAAACACCTGGACGACCAGCATTCAATGGCGCAGCATGACGACCTGTTTCTAGTCCATCACCACCCGCTTCGACACCGTACAAAGAAACACCAGCATCGTTTAAAAAGTCGTAGAAAATACCAATCGCATTAGAACCACCACCAACACAAGCAATAATGGCATCGGGTAGCGAACCAATCTGAGTCAAACATTGCCGCTTGGCTTCACGCCCAATGACAGACTGAAAATCGCGCACCATTTGCGGATAAGGATGAGGTCCTGCTGCCGTACCAATAATGTAAAAAGTATTATCGACATGCGTTACCCAATCACGCATGGCTTCGTTGAGCGCATCTTTAAGAGTGCGCGTACCAGATGTCACACCAACTACCGTCGCGCCCAGCATCTTCATACGCATCACATTCGGTGCTTGACGGACAATATCATCAGCCCCCATATAAATGACGCACTCCAACCCCAAACGCGCCGCAACGGTTGCAGTCGCCACACCATGTTGACCCGCACCTGTTTCGGCAATAATACGCGTTTTGCCCATACGCTTTGCCAACAATGCCTGACCAATACTGTTATTGATTTTATGCGCACCTGTATGGTTTAAGTCTTCACGCTTAAAATAAACCTGCGCTCCACCCAAGTGATTGCTTAAACGCTGTGCATGGTATAAAGGTGTTGGACGACCCACATAATATTGAAAATCGGCTTCTAATTCCGCCAAAAATTCAGGATCCACACGGTAACGATGATAAGCCTCTGTTAGCTCACGTAACGGCTCCATTAAAGTCTCAGGGGCAAAAATGCCACCATAAATACCATAATGCCCTTTTGCATCTGGATATTGAGTGTAGCCCATTGTGATTAATCCTTATATCTTGTCGTTGGGTATGACTTAAGCCAACGCTGTATTATAGCACTAGGGTGAGACTAAAACCGCCCAAGCATACCTAAAATTAAACCTCATATTACGCTTAATCGTAAATTGCATATTCCTTTTTTGGGAAATTAAGATAGAATAAACGGATGAGAATTATCAGTAAGCGTACTTTGATTGATTTTTGGACAAACACCCCCGAGGCTAAAACAGCACTGTCAGCATGGCATGAGGAAGTATCGAAGGTGACTTGGCTAACAACTCAATGT
>DYST01000001.1:39689-59166 GCA_020726325.1 Thiomicrospira cyclica
ACTGTCAGCATGGCATGAGGAAGTATCGAAGGTGACTTGGCTAACAACTCAATGTTTCAATATTTGCGGAAATAAGTACCGTTTGGTTGTAAAAATCAACTATGCCACAAAAATTGTTTACATTCGTTTTATTACTCAATTGAAGCACCTTCAGCTGTTGATATGATTAAATTGTGGCAATACCTGATTAGCATCAACGCCATTCAACCAAAGCTCTGACTCTGCGAGGTCTAGATCATCATTCCAAACAACACCATATCCGCCTTGGTCAACTTGCACCATATTAAAAAACCATTCACTTTGCAGTCGATCAAAAGGTGCTTTATGGACGAGCAGTGAACAATCATAGATTCGCTGAGAACCGTCCTCAAAAAAAATAAACAACTGCATGTCTTTCAGTGGACTGACACGCTTAATTTTTGGATATCTCATGATAGTCAGAACCTATTCTAAACTAGGAAGTTTCTTGAACTCATGTGTGTCCCACATTTTTTGCATATCGTCTTTGTAAGACTCAGCCCACTCTTCAATCAGCTTTTGCGCTTTATTAGGCAAATCGCCTTCTATCATTTCCAGAGTCTGAATATTGAACACACCATTATAATCACCGTATAACGCATGAAAATGCGGAATACCATGTTCATTGAAATACATTTTTATGGTAATACCGTAAAAACGAGTAATGACAGGCATAATAAAATAAACCTCACTTAAATGGACTGATACAATTCAACAGCATATTTTTTATGAGTTTACACTGCTGATAGATGCAATGCCAATTTTTCTCTTGCGTAGCTCACTGCCCCAATAAAGTCTGCCATTTTCTGAGCATCTTTAATACCCTTACTGGCTTCGACACCACCAGAAACATCGACCGCGAAAGGGGTTACCTGTCCAATAGCAGCAGCAACATTATCAGGCGTTAAGCCACCCGCCAAAATAATGGGCTTACTCAAATCATGCGGTACACGATGCCAATCGAAAGCTTCGCCCGAACCACCTGGTACATTAGGTTTGTAAGTATCGACCAATAATCCTAGCGCATCATGAAAACGATTCGCCGCTTGCTGTAAATCAACATCGTCACGCATCGGAATCGCTTTAATATAGGCACGACCAAAAGATCGACAAAATTCGGGCGATTCATCACCATGAAACTGCAATAAGCTCACCGTTGGCAGAGCTTGCAATACTGCTTGCACATCATCTACGCTTGGATTGACAAATAAGGCCGTCACCGTCACAAAGGGGGGCATATTAAGCAAAGCAGCTTGCGCTTGCTCAATGGTTACCGCTCTTGGGCTAGGTGGATAAAACACCAAACCAATCGCATCTGCGCCAAGTGCACAGGCTGCTTGCACGTCTTGCGCACGCGTTAACCCACAGATTTTGACGCGCGTTCTCATCAATGTTTCCATAAGTCAGCCATATTCACTTCTTTGAAAAGATAAGGTTCGGGATAACGCACATGCGTTAAATACAACCCATTGGCTGGTGCAGTTGGTGCTGCTTTGGTTCTATCACGTAAAGCTAATAAATCTGACATCCACAACACAGGACGCTCACCCTGCCCAATTTTCAATAACGAGCCAACAATATTGCGCACCATATGGTGTAAAAAAGCATTAGCCTCAATATCGACAAAGACAAAATCGCCCTCACGCATCACAGTCACTTCAGTCACATTTCGATTAGGATGGTGTGCCTGACATTCTGCCGCACGAAAGGAAGAAAAATCATGCTCGCCTAATAACGACTGCGCTGCAAGGTGCATTAGCTCAACAGCAAGCGGACGTGTAACCGATGTTTGCTGAGCATAGAAAAGTGCAGAACGCACGGGACGATTAACAATCACATAGCGATAACGACGCGCAACAGCAGAAAAACGCGCATGAAAAGCCTCATCGACCGTTTCTTGCCACGTCACACGAATATCATTAGGCAGATGGGTATTGGTACCACGCACCCATGCATCGACAGGACGAATAACACTGGTATCAAAATGAACCACCTGCCCGATGGCATGAACACCACGGTCGGTACGACCTGCACAAAACACCTCAATCGGTTCACAAGCGATTTTCGCTAATGCCGACTCAAGGTGTTCTTGCACGCCATGACAGGCTTGCTGCTTTTGCCAACCGCAATAGGAAAAGCCTAGGTATTCAATCCCTAATGCAACACGCGCCATACTAATGCACCTTAAAACCGTGATGATTACTTCAAATAATCACGAATTAATACTTGCGCAATTTGCACCGCATTGGTTGCAGCCCCTTTACGCACGTTGTCAGCAACCACCCACAGATTTAAACCCTTATCGCAGGAAATGTCTTCACGGATACGACCGACATAAACAGGATTAGTATCAGCGACATCGGCAGGTGTCGGATAGCCACCGTTAACCTGCTCATCCATCAAGACAATGCCATCTGCTTTCGACAATAACTCACGCGCTTGCGCAGCTGTGATTTTATCGCGTGTTTCGATATGAACCGCTTCTGAGTGACCAAAGAATACGGGCACACGCACAGCCGTTGGGTTAACTTTAATATTGGCATCGCCCAAAATCTTTTGCGTTTCCCATACCATTTTCATTTCTTCTTTGGTGTAGCTATTTTCGGTGAACACATCAATTTGCGGAATGACGTTAAAGGCAATACGTTTCGCAAAAACATCATTTTGTGTTGGCTTGAAATTTAACAAGTTAGATGTTTGCGCCGATAGCTCTTCAATGGCTTCCTTGCCTGCACCTGAAACAGCTTGATAAGTCGCGACGTTAATGCGTGTGATACCCACCGCGTCATAAATTGGCTTTAAGGCAACCATCATTTGAATGGTTGAACAATTTGGATTAGCAATAATGCCACGGTTTTTGTATTGTGCAATCGCTTTCGGATTGACTTCTGGTACAACGAGCGGAATATCATCGTCGTAACGGAATTGAGAGGTATTATCAATGACCACGCAACCAGCAGCTGAAGCCTTAGGCGCGTAAATCGCTGACACACTCGCCCCCGGTGAAAATAAACCGATTTGAGTTTTTGAGAAATCAAACGTTTCTAAGTCCTCAACCGTGACTTCTTTGCCACAAAAAGTGACCGTTTTGCCAGCCGAACGGCTACTTGCTAACGGATACAAAGTACCAACAGGAAAGTTCATCTCTTCCAATATACGCATGATTGTTTCACCAACAGCACCTGTTGCACCAACAACCGCAACATCATATAACTTAGTCATTATTTTTCCTTCTTTTTTGCTATTTATTTTTTATGATTCGCTATAACTCACAGCAGGCAGGATGGTATGGCTCGCATCAATCACGTTTTCAGTTGCTTCACGTGTCGAACCGACAAATTTCGCCCCTTTCTCAACCACAAGATCACGACACAAGACTTCACCATGAACATGACAACCGTCAAGCAACTCTAAAAGCTCACAACGAATCTTGCCGTCAATACGACCTGAAACAGTGATATGGGTTGCAATTAAGTCGCCCTTAAATAAACCTGTTTTACCAATAGAGACATTGACTGCATTAATATTGCCATCCATTTGCCCATCTAAATGCAAATCGCCTTCTACACTCATTTCTCCGTGGATACGGCAGCCGTCGGCAATGACTGTTTTAGGACGAGTTGTTTTTCCTGTATTACTAGATCTACGAATGATTCCCACGGTACTTCCCTCACTTGTTTGAAGATGACATCGAACTTGCGCAATCCCCAGTCTGCAAATTGACGCGGATTGAGCTTATTTCCTAAATAATGAACCTCGTAATGCAAATGCGCACCACTAGACGCACCCGAGTTACCCGACAAAGCAATATCATCGCCACGCATGACAACTTGCCCTTTTTCAACGAGCAATTTATGCAAATGCGCATAAACAGTCTTAAAACCATAGCCATGATTAATGATGATTTTAAGTCCGTAACCACTGGCATCCCAACCTGCTGATTCAACGACGCCATCTGCCGTAGTATGGACTCGCGTACCCACATCACAACTAAAATCAAGTCCTTCGTGGAAAGAACGTTTTTTCGTTAATGGATGCGTGCGCCAACCAAAACCATCCGTAATCATTTTGAAACTAGATGGTAAACCACTCGGAATGCGATGCATTAATAGCCTAATATCTAATTCGCTTAATTCCGTTAATCGTTTCGAGGTTTGCTCTGACAGTGCGTCACTGATATGCTCTTCAAGTTTTCCTAGCGTTCCTTGCAAAAAATTGAGCTGACCCTCTTTTACCTGAACTTCAGTTTCCAGTGCTTCTTTATTTTGCGTTAACTCTGTATAAAGTTCATCTCGTCTTTCTAGTTCTTGGTTAAAGCCCGACTCTAACTGTAATTTTTGCTGATACAAGTCTTCGATTTGCATCTCTAACTCAGAACGCTCAATGACAACTTGCCAGACAAGACCACCAGCAACTAAAGAAATGACCGCAATAAAGCCTAAAAACCAAAAAATGAATTTCTTAAAAAAATGCGTCAGCGTAAACTGGCGCGAACCATGCACATCCGTGATGGTAATCGTTAAGTAATTACGCATGACACAATCTCTTTTAACTAAATGGCTAAGACACGCTTATAAGGCCGCAGCGATCGCATCACCCATTTGACTGGTTGAAACACAAGTACAGCCTTCTGTCCAGATATCACCTGTACGCAAACCAGCATCCAAGACTTTACCAACAGCCGCTTCAATGCGATCTGCATTGACCGTGTCTGCCAATGAATAACGTAGCATCATTGCCGCTGATAGAACCGTTGCAATCGGATTGGCTAAGTCTTTGCCAGCAATATCGGGCGCAGAGCCATGACTTGGTTCATACATACCCTTGTTATGTTCATTTAATGATGCTGAAGCCAACATACCAATCGACCCTGTGAGCATAGAAGCTTCATCAGATAAAATATCACCAAACATATTATCTGCTAACATTACATCGAACTGCTTTGGTGCTTTAACAAGCTGCATGGCAGCATTATCAACTAACATATGGCTCAATTCGACATCGGGATATTGCGCTGCAATACGTGTCACCACTTCTTTCCATAATGCCGTTGTTTCTAAGACGTTTGATTTATCAATCGAGCACACACGCTTAGAACGCTTTTGTGCTGCCTTAAAAGCAACATGAGCAATGCGTTCAATTTCAGACTCGCTATAAACTAGCGTATTATAACCCTGACGCTCGCCATTTTCTAAGGTGCGCACACCGCGAGGTTGACCGAAATAGATACCGCCCGTTAATTCACGCACAATCAATAAATCTAACCCAGACACAACCTCTGGCTTTAATGTGCTGGCATGAGTTAACTGAGGGTAAAGAATCGCGGGGCGAAGGTTCGCAAATAAATTTAAGCCTTTACGTAACGCAAGTAGTCCTTTTTCAGGACGGTCGCTCATCGCCATGCCATCCCATTTAGGACCACCAACCGCGCCTAGCAACACGGCATCTGCGGCTTGCGCTTGAGCCAACGTTGCTTCTGTTAAAGGGGTATTATGGGCATCAATACTCGCTCCGCCAACCAAGCCTTCAGATAAGTCAATATCTAGTCCGTGCTTTTCTTTGAGTGCCAACAATACCTTAACCGCTTGCGCCACAATTTCAGGACCAATACCATCACCTGGCAAAACAAGAACCTGCGCCATAACAAGATTTCCTTAAATTTTTCGTAATAGTCGTATATCATAAGCAGTGAAGGCATTTAACGTCAATGCACGATTTTAATAACGGTTATTTTTAAGGAGATAACTATGGGCTTTGAACACTGGATTATGACAAATTTTTGGCTGGTTATTATTGCTAGCTTAATCGTTTTGGTAGCTGGTCACTTTGGCGTTGTCTGGTTATTGAGACAAGGTAAACAAACAGAATAAGCACGCATTCGTTTGCGCGACACTATCATTATATTTTATGATCAGTTGCCTCTGTATTCGCACAGGTAACATGATCTCATTGTTCTGTTTTAGCAAAGCTAGAGGCTGAAAATACAAAAACAATCATCTGTTTAAGTTTCGCAAAAGCATCAGAACTGCACAACCAATGCACGTCTAAAAATCACACGATACCTAAAAAAACAGCCATAACACGATCAACCTCTTTGAGAATGGAAGCATCAAGAGAGCCAAAAGTCCCGCTTATCTTGTCCACTGGTATCGTTAGTGGCTTGTCTGCCATGATCTGAGATGTTTTAGCTAATCCGTTTTTCTGTGTTGGCTCAACTGTCACCCGAAAAGTCGATACATGCTCACGAATATCGCTCGTTAACGGTAAAACCACAACGGACGGATGATACGCAAAATTGTCCGATTGGATCACAACTGCTGGTCTAGGTTTTCCGTATGCACCTAGTGCTGATACCGTCACTAAATCTCCTCTCATGCATTCCATCCACTATAGTCTTGAACTTGTTCCATCCAATCTAAAATTTCTTTTTCATGTGGATCATCACGCAATGTTAATGATTGCCTTCTGCATTCTTCCTTAAATGACTCATCGCGCGTATCTCTAACCCTCAACTGAACCAGTCTATAACCTTGATTTCGAGCACTGCTTCTATGTTGCTGCACTCTTGCCGTTGATGTTGCCATGTCATTACTCCTTTTATTTCATGAAACAATAATAACACACTCACCCAGCATAACGATCAGTTTTTAGACAATTAACGAATGGTTACTTTTCGTGGGCATTCATTGTGGTGCTGCTTGCGCCTCATTATACCTTTGTCTGTTGCAGACTTAGTAAAAAACTTGACGCAACAAAAGCATACTAATTGACAGGTGCAACAGCGTTAGTGAATAGCCTTATTCTGATTACACGTAATACGTCTATCCCTTACTCGCTGCAACCATTGCCATACGATGCGAAACGCTGACAGGTACCCGCAACATCTGCCCCACCTTTAATCCCGATTTTTCATTAAGTCCATTCGCGCGTGCCAAATAAGCGGCTGTTGTACCATGACGCTCGGCAATACTCGCTAAACTGTCTCCTTTAGAAACATTCAGTTTTGCATAAACAACCCCTGGTTCTGGCTGAACTTTAGCAAAATCAACCAAACCACGCACAATTGAAGCTGCCATCTTATTTTGATACTGTATATCTTGTAACAACTTATCCTGTAATGGATTAGAAATAAACCCCATTTCAACCAAAACAGAAGGCATATCAATATTCTTTAATACGGCAAAATTAGCAGCCTGAACACTGCTATGCTGTAACTTTATTCCTGTATTACGCATCCCTTTTTGCATAAAAGCTGCTAACTTGCGACTATCCTCAATAGAAGATGACATGGCAAGTTTACCAATATCATTAGCCAACTTTTCACTCCAAGGTTCTAAACCATACGCCTGATTATCTGCACTGTTAGAATGTGCGGCAACAAACTTAGCCAGTTGTGATGTCGCGCCATTCCACGACATCACATAAAAGGAAGCGCCTTTAATTCGGCTATCTTTGTAAGTATCAGCATGTAAAGAAATAAAAATATCTGCCCCTAAATCACGCGCTAAACGTGGACGTTTACCCAGAGGAATAAAAAAGTCTTCATCACGCGTTAGAACCGCACGCATCCCATGTTGAGCATCAATATGTTGTTTTAGAACTTTTGCCATTTCTAGCGTGAGGTCTTTTTCCAAAGCACCACTGGCACTGGTTGCACCGACATCTTTGCCACCATGACCTGCATCGATGGCAATCACTAAAGGTCTTGTACCCTTAAATGGTTGTATTTTTAAGGACTCAGGTATTAATATGGGTGTATCACGCTCAGGATTTGTTGTTTTAGCAAGCTTCACAACCGACTGGATATCCGTGCTTGTTTTTGCATTTGAACCTGACTTATGAGCGGCTGGCCTTGGTGGTGGCAATGCTTGTGCCACTAAAGCATCGTCAACCACAATCGCAGGAATTGGTGTGCGATGAATCGGTTCATTTTTTGAATTTTTATCTGTTTTTTCTGTCACCTTTGCAACACGATTAGCCCCCGTATCAGGTTCTAAATCGATCAACCAACGCGCATATTTTTCCTCTCTAAATGGTAGGTTCTTAGTCATCGCAATCCGCATTGGTTGACGCAATTGAGCACGAATCACCAAATCACCATCAGCTTGACTGATTTTTATTTTGCCCAAAGCACTCGCTTTGAGTGAGACCAGATTTGAAGGTAATTTCGTTTGCACATGTTCCGCTCTCATCACCAACTCATTACCTTCGATGAGTACACGCCAACTTAGTTTCGTATCTGAAACCAACACCATACGCTGTTTATGATCACTTTCACCTGTGCGCACATCCAACAGCTGCGCAGCTGTCGCTGTTTGCGCAACTAATAAGCTGGTCAACATCAGTCTGCGTATCATGCGATTCATCATATGATTCATAAATACCCCTTAGACACAAAAGCAATGCGTTACGTCATTTGCTTCAGTAATCTGCTTCCCGTTTCTGTTTTAGCGTGACAGATCATTACTCTGTCCTCACCCTTTACGTGCAATGTTAATGCCAAGTCAGCGCTGGGTAACCAACCATCGCCTTTGCTTGCCCACTCAATTAAGCAAATGTTATGCCAGAATAAATCGCGCAAACCGAGATACTCCAACTCTTCAGGATCGTGTAAACGATACAAGTCCAAATGATGGATCGTACACTGAGGCAAAGCATAAGATTCTATTAATGAAAAGGTAGGACTACGCACCCGTGCATCAGGTAACAACGCCTGAATAAAACCCTGACTAAATGCCGTCTTCCCCGCCCCCAAATCACCCTCTAGCGTAATCAATATCCCAGAATCCAGACAAGCCTGATAAGATAGACTGGCAAGTTGCGCGGCAATTGATCGCGTTTGCTCAACAGAACAAGACACCCATTGGTATTGCATGAACACACCTTTACAGATTAAAACAGATGCGCCAGATTATAACGCCTTAACACAGCAAATTCGGCTTTGGGCGGAAGAACTGGCATTAACCGTCGGCTTTACCAGCCCAACAATTGCAGCGCATCACCGCCAACGACTCAGTGCATGGTTAGCCGCTGGCTATCATGGCGATATGGATTTTTTCGAGCGCAATCAAGCAGCCCGCACCGACCCAAGGCAACTACAAGAAAACACCCTGTGCATTATCAGCGCACGGCTGAACTATTGGGATGAGCAAAGCAGCAACGCACAAAGCATATTAACCAATCCCAATATCGGCTATATTTCGCGCTACGCCCTCGGACGCGACTACCACAAGGTATTACGACAAAAACTCAAGCAGCTTTGTCTTAACATAGAAGCCGAAATCGGCTCATTTATCTGGCGACCCTTTACCGACAGTGCCCCCATCATGGAACACGCACTCGCAGAGCAGGCCGGCTTAGGATTTATTGGTAAAAACACCCTATTAATTCACCCACAAGCTGGCTCGACTTTTTTTCTTGGTGAAGTCATATGTAACCTGCCGTTAGCAAGTGATCCAGCAACAGAAAAGTGCGGTTGCGGCCCTTGCAATAACTGCCTAACAGATTGCCCAACTGGTGCGATTGTCGCGCCTTTTACAGTCGATGCCCGCCGTTGCATTAGCTACCTCACCATCGAACACGAAGGCAGCATTGATGAAAGTCTGCGCCCCTTAATGGGCAACCGCATTTACGGCTGTGATGATTGCCAACTCACCTGCCCGTGGAATAAGTTTTCTCAGACAACAATAACTGCCGACTTTAGCACACGCCACCAACTCGATCAACAACCCTTGTTAACGCTATGGCACTGGTCAGAGCAAGACTTTTTAAGCAAAACAGAAGGTAGCCCCATTCGTCGTATTGGTTATGAAAAGTGGCGACGCAACCTCGCGATTGCTCTAGGTAATGCGCCATCCAGCACGGAAGTTTTACAAGGCTTAGAAAACGCCATTTTGAACGCGAGCGATCTGGTTAAAGAACATATTTTATGGGCATTAGCACAACATAAAAACAAAACGAATCAGCAAGCGGTACACGTGAGGCGCTATTTTTTATAGTACAATGATGAGCTATGTAATAACGATTGTAAGTCGAAGGAATTTTTGTATGACCACTCCGTTGAGCTATAAAGACGCTGGTGTTGATATTGATGCAGGCGAAGCCTTAGTTGATGCCATTAAACCCATTGCTAAAAGCACCTTACGTCCCGAAGTGGTCGGTGGTTTAGGTGGCTTTGGCGCGTTATTTGCGCTTGATATGAGCAAATACAAAAATCCCGTGTTAGTTTCGGGTACCGATGGTGTTGGCACAAAACTGCGCCTCGCCATTGATGCAGGCAAACATGATACCGTCGGTATCGACTTGGTTGCGATGTGTGTTAACGATTTAATTGTACAAGGTGCAGAACCGCTATTTTTCCTCGACTATTATGCAACAGGAAAACTCGAAGTCCCTGTCGCGCGAGATGTGATTGCAGGTATTGGCGAAGGCTGTCGTCAAGCAGGCTGCGCCCTTATTGGTGGTGAAACCGCCGAGATGCCGGGGATGTATCACAGTGGTGATTACGATTTAGCAGGATTTGCTGTCGGTATCGCTGAACGCGATCAGTTGATTGATGGCACAAGCATCCAACCTGATGATGTCATTTTGGGGATTCAGTCGTCTGGTGTGCATTCAAATGGCTACTCATTAGTACGCAAGATCATCGAGCGTAGCGGTATCGCTTTAGATGATGCTTTTGATGGCGCGACTTATAAAGACGCACTACTCGCACCAACAAAAATTTATATTAAACCGCTGTTGTCACTCATTAAAGCAGTGACCGTTAAAGGCTTAGTGCATATTACGGGTGGTGGTTTATTAGAAAACATCCCTCGTGTCTTGCCTGCGAACGTGGTTGCTAAAATTGATCATATGACGTGGCAACGCCCTGCTATTTTTGACTGGTTACAAGCGCAAGGTCAGGTTGAGTTCAAGGAAATGCATCGTACCTTTAACTGTGGTATCGGCATGATTGTTGTGGTCAATGCACAAGATGCAGCCACTGCACAAGCGCATTTAGAAGCACAAGGCGAAACAGTATTTACCATTGGTAGTATTCGCGCTCGTGTCGGAGATGAACATCAAGTCGAATTGAAGTGAACCACTAAAAATTGCACGCTGTGCAGTTTTTAGTGTTCCCAAAGTTGTTTTTAGCTGGAGGAAGGGCGTTAACAATGCCCTATATTGGCTTACTTTTAGTCCCTTCCCCCAGACCCCTAACCCATAAGCTATGGTTTTTATAGGTATGTTAATTTAGTTATGTTTCAAATCGCTGTATTAATTTCTGGATCGGGATCCAACCTACAAGCCCTCATCGATAACCAAACAAAATTTGGTTATCGTATTGCTGTTGTGTTATCCAATGTCGCCGATGCTTACGGTTTGGTGCGTGCCCAACAAGCGGGCATTGCAACCTGTGTGGTCAATCATAAAGACTATGACGGTCGCGAAGCCTTTGAAAGGGCAATGATTCAGGCACTTGATGCCTATCAGCCACAGTTGGTTGTTTTGGCAGGGTTTATGCGCATTTTAACGCCGACATTTATCACGCATTATGCAGGAAAAATGCTCAACATACACCCCTCTTTATTGCCTAAACTCAAGGGATTGCATACACACGCCCGCGCAATTGAAGATAAAGAAAGTGAGCATGGTGCAAGCGTCCATTTTGTCACAGCAGAGCTTGACGGTGGACCAATCATTGCTCAAGGTCGCGTCCCTGTTCAGCCAGACGACACAGCCGATGCCTTAGCAAAACTGGTGTTAACAGTCGAGCATCAGCTCTACCCTGCTGTTGTGGCTGGTATCGTAAAAGGCATGATTAGCGCACCGCCCGATGTTCGTATTGATGACATTCTTGCCCCGATTGACTTGCCCCTACTACTACAAAAGGTTGCCTAAGCTATGCGTTTATCAGACAGTGATATTGAAGCGGCACTCGCAACAGGCTATTTAAGCATCACACCAGCACCTGATAGCAGCAAAATTAAAGGCATTAGCGTTGATTTGCGTTTGGGGCATCAATTTCGCGTCTTTACCGACCACAATACAGGCTTTATCGATCTCTCTGGTCATAAAAAAGAGTTAGAAAGCACCGTTAACCGCATTATGGGCTCAGAAATCAATTTAACCGCAGATGAAATCTTCTATCTTCATCCTGGTGAATTGGCTTTAGCAAGCACCTTAGAAAGTGTCACCATTCCTGATGATTTGGTGGGATGGTTGGATGGTCGCTCTAGCCTTGCCCGTTTGGGCTTAATGGTACACGTTACTGCGCATCGCATCGACCCTGGTTGGAGTGGTCAAATTGTGTTAGAAATGCACAATATGGGCAAACTCCCCCTTGGCTTACGCCCTGGCATGGATATTTGTGCCATTAATTTTGAAACCATGACCAGTCCTGCTGCTCGCCCTTATCACAAACGAAGCGACGCCAAATATAAGAATCAAACAGGGGCAGTTGCGAGTCGTATTGATCAGGATTGATTGATATGAAACACACTTAACGAATCAACAAGGAAACCGTCATGCGTTTTTTAGATGTCAAAACTGATTATGCATTTAAGCGGGTGTTTGGCTCGGCTTCTTCTGTGCCGTTGCTCATTAGCTTTTTGAATGCAATTTTGGATTACACAGGCGACGATGCCATTGTTGATTTAACCATTCTTGACCCCTACCTTGCGCCAAAATTGCAGGGTATGAAAGATACCTACGTCGATGTTCGTGCCAAACTCGCCAACGGAAGTAGTGTCATTATCGAAATGCAAGTGCTCAATGTCAAAGGTTTCGAGCAGCGGGTGCTGTATAACGCCGCTAAAGAATTTTCGAATCAACTGCAAACAGGTCAAGCCTACAAACTGCTTAACCCTGTGATTGCCATTACCTTTACCGACTTTGAGATGTTCAGCGATATTGCACACTATCAAAGTAATTTCGTCATGCAAGAAAAAACACAGTTTATTCAATACAGTGACGATATCGAACTGGTCTTTATCGAACTGCCCAAATTCAGCAAAACGCTCGATGAACTGAGTGACATTAAAGACAAGTGGATTTATTTCGTTAAGAATGCAGGCAAGCTCGACTATATCCCCGATGAACTGCAAGAACCCTGCATCCAAGATGCTTTAGCACTGGTTAATGAAGCCAGTCTGAGCAAAGAAGAACTAGAATTACAACACCGCCGCCACGATTTTATTCTGCTCCAACAAGGCAGCCTAGAGCTGGCAGAAGCGAAAGGTATTGAGCAGGGTATTGAAATGGGCATTGAACAAGGCGAACGAACTAAAGCCTTAGAAATTGCACGAAATATGTTTATCAATGGCTTAGATGTTGTCCTAATTGCTCAGATGACTGGCTTAAGTATCGAACAAATTAAAGCCTTAAGAAAATAAAGAATGACGCTGCCCTGCCTGTAGTGGAGTCGTACATACGATTTTACAACTATAAACGAATCAGCTCGGTGCTAAATTACCAAACACCTGCAAAGAGTAAGGAAGTATTAAAGAAAGCAGCTTAAATTCTTTCCAGAAATACTTGACCATTACAAGCATCAATATTCTTACAGAGAAAGCATGAACCCCTCATCCCCGTTTATCCATCGTCCGATTGCGACCAGCTTACTCACTTTTGCCCTTGCGTTAGTGGGTTTGGTGGCACTTAAGTTTTTACCCGCTGCCCCCTTACCACAGGTCGATTTCCCTGCCATTTCTGTGCAAGCGACATTAGCAGGGGCAAGCCCCGAAGTCATGGCGACCAGCATCGCCACACCACTCGAAAAAGTTCTGGGTCAAATTGCTGGGGTTAATGAAATGACCTCGACCAGCATTCAGGGTAGCACGAATATCAGTATGCAGTTTGATTTAAAACGTGATATTAATGGTGCGGCGCGTGATGTGCAATCTGCCATTCAAGCAGCACGCAGTTTATTGCCAAGTAGCATGAGCAGCAATCCAACTTACAAAAAAGTGAATCCAGCCGACTCTCCCATTATGGTGCTGGCACTCACCTCCGACACCCTATCTCGCGCTCAAATGTACGATACGGCATCGACCTTAATCGCACAAAAACTGGCACAAGTTGATGGCATTGGACAAGTAGTTATTGGTGGTGGTGCTTTGCCTGCCATTCGCATTAACATCAATAGCAACGCACTGAATAGCAATCAACTGGCACTCGAAGATGTACGCGTTGTTATTAATAATAGCAATACATTCAGTGCATTGGGATCAATCGAAAGCGACGAGCAACGCTGGCAAATTACCAGCAATAATCAACTTAAAACAGCAGCCGATTATCAAAATTTAATCATCCGTTACCAAGACAACGCGACGCTTCGATTGGGTGATATTGCTAAAGTCGAAGCCTCGGTGCAAGATAGTCGTACCTTTGGTGCGAGCAATGGCAAACCTGCCGTATTACTGATTTTATATCGTCAACCAGGGGCAAATATTATCGAAACGGCTGATCGCGTTACGGCATTATTACCCAGTTTGCGCAATCTCATTCCCACTGCAATGACGATCAAAACAGCGATGGAACGCACGGCGACCATTCGCAGCAGCTTAAAAGAAGTCGAACACACCTTAGCAATCGCCATTGGCTTAGTCGTACTGGTCGTATTTTTATTTTTACGCAATATTCGCGCAAGCTTAATTCCCGTATTAAGTATCCCTGTGTCTCTACTGGCAACGCTTGCTGTTATGTATCTGCTCAACTTTAGCTTAAATAACATCTCGCTCATGGCATTGATTGTGGCAACTGGCTTTGTGGTTGATGATAGCATTGTCGTGCTTGAAAATATTAATCGCTATATTGAACAAGGAAAAACGCCTTATCAAGCAGCCCTTATCGGTACACGAGAGGTGGGTTTTACGGTTATTGCCATTAGCTTATCGCTTGTTGCCGTTTTTATCCCAATTTTACTCATGAATGGACTCATTGGACGCTTATTTCAAGAGTTTGCACTAACCCTGACGGTGGCTGTTCTCATTTCAATGGTGATTTCATTAACCACCACGCCTGCTTTGGCAGCAAGATTATTGACTCAGCAATCGGGTGCTAGCCCTAGATTAACAAAGAGGAAATGGGCGGTATTTAGTCGTGCCTATCGCCACTCTCTTGCTTGGACGTTACGCCACCCGATTTTAATTCTAATGCTACTGCTTGCTACAATTGTCCTTAATGTAACGCTCTACATTAAAATTGATAAAGGCTTTTTCCCGCAACAAGACACAGGACGCCTGATCGGACGCATCAGTGCCGACCAAGCAATCTCCTTCGATGCGATGCAGCAAAAACTGAGCTACTTTATGAGGACTGTACAAAAAGATCCCGACGTCGAAACCGTTACCGCTTATATGGGGTTTGGTGCATCCAATAGTGCGATGATGTTTATCTCTCTCAAATCCCGTCCAGAACGAACAACCAATGTGACTGAAATCATCAATCGCTTACGCCCGAAAAGCAATATCCCAGGAGCAAGCCTTTTTTTAATGCCTGTGCAAGATATCCGCATGGGAACCAATAGCACCAATGCCAGTTATCAGTACACCTTACAAGCAGACAATCTTGACGCTTTACGCGAAGCACAAGACAAGGTCAAAATCGCGTTATCCACCCTCCCCCAACTAACCGATGTTAATTCTGACCAACAGGATAAAGGGATACAAACGCGCATTCAACTCGACCGTGATGCCATCCGTCAACTTGGCTTGAATATGCGCGATATTGACAACACGCTCAATAATGCCTTTGCGCAACGGCTCATATCAACCATTTATAACCCACTCAATCAATACCGCGTTGTTCTTGAAAGCGATAGCGACAGCTTACTTAACGCCAAAACTCTCGAAAGTCTGCATATCATCAATGCGCAAGGGCTTGCCATCCCACTAAGCCGCATTGCACATATCGAGCGACACAATGCACCGCTTGCTGTTAATCATCAAGGTGGCTTTGCTGCTGCGACCATCAGTTTTAACCTTGCTACGGGTACATCCCTTGATAGCGCGATGAAACTCATTGAGCGTAAAGTCGATGAACTTGCACTACCCGCGCAAATTAAAGGAAGTTTTCAGGGAACAGCGAAACTACAGAAACAAAGCAATAGCAGTCAACCACTCCTGATTTTAGCAGCCATTGTGAGCCTGTATATTATCTTGGGTATTTTGTACGAAAACCTCTTGCACCCACTGACGATTTTATCAACCCTACCATCGGCAGGGATTGGCGCATTGCTGGCATTGCAAATCATGGATACAGAACTGAGCGTCATTGCCTTAATCGGTATTTTCTTGCTCATTGGCTTAGTCAAAAAGAATGCTATTTTAATGATTGATTTTGCCCTAGATCGACAAAGACGGCTAGGATTAACTCCAGCGCAAGCGATTTTTATTGCCTGCCAAGTGCGCTTTAGACCCATTATGATGACAACAATGGCAGCATTATTCGGTGCTGTACCTTTAGCAATCGGCATGGGCGACGGTGCAGAATTACGCACCCCGCTCGGCATTACCATTATTGGTGGCTTGATTGTCAGCCAGATATTAACGCTTTACACTACCCCTGTCGTGTATGTGGCATTAGAGTATTTGAAGGGGAAAGGACCGACACTCAAAAGAAAAACTTTTTATTCGTACCATTATGATTTATGATGAAAGCGTTTCAAATCATAACAGATCATTAGGCTACAGAACGAGGACGCATCATGAAAACATCATTCATCATACCGCTATGCACAGTGATTGGCGCAACCTGCCTATCGTTAACCGCTCAGGCTGACATGATTAGTGAAGGCAAAGCCCTGCACGATAAAAACTGTATGGGATGTCATCAAGCCGAAATTTACAAGCGCGATAATCGCAAGGTCAAAACACTGGCTTACTTAGGAACCTCGGTAGAAAACTGCAATACGCAGTTAGGAACTGGCTGGTTTCCTGAGGATGTGCAAGCAGTAACAAAATACTTAAATGCGACTTATTATAAGTTGAAGTAACATACAAAAGGGTTGGGGCTTGTCGGGGTTTTTACCCGCGTTTTTTCAGATTCTGATGCTTGGTTCGCAATGGCTTCTTGTAGGTTTTGCTGTATGGCTTCGAGCAAAAACTCGATAAACGCAGAACAATTGCTGCTGGTTTCAGCTTCGCCAAGACCTTGGTAATAATCAGCTTGTCGGTGTTTAATGACTGTTTCAGCTGGCAGATAAGCTAACAGCGCTTGCCATTGGCTCAAAATCAGGGTTTGCCACATCATTCATTTCAGCGAGCCAGATTGCGCCACTACCCGAATTATCAAAAAAGTAAGCACTGTTAGTGAATGCGAGTGCGGCGAACCTTGCCTGCTAGGTAGGTTTTAAGCTGACTCGCTTGCTTTTTATTTGGTTGTGTAGCCTCATCATAAACCGCTTGGGAAACGACAACCTGAGCAAATAGCTGATCTAATAAGGTTAACTGGTTGCAAATAGACAAAGCAATTAAGGCAGAACAATCGGCAACGAGAATCATAGCACGTGCATGCTTGCTAACTCATTCAGCAACTCTTCTCGTGACGGGTTGATCACGGGGACTTCATGACGCTTACATTCTGCCATAAAGTCATAAATATCAAGCTCTGCTAACTCTGCCGCTTTCGCTAAAGTTACTTTTGACCCCTTAAACAACCATAGGGCATAGCTGAGCCTAATGTCTTTTTCAATGTCTTTAACCGACTGTAACAGCACAAATTCATTAGGAAGGTTTAAAGCGATTTGCATGTTTTTTCCTTTGAGTAACGTCTGAAGCTCTTGTAAGCCTAGCATACCAAACTCACCCGCTTTTTGGTCGACCTTAATTTGTTTAACGGGCATAATGCGCCCTAACCAGCTTTCTTGTACTTCGACATCTTTACCATTTTTCTTTTTAATCACCATATTGGCTTCGACTTGTTTCGTCGCATCCCCGCCTACGCAGGGATGAAGAAAAGTCTGGTTTTAGAGACGTTTAAAATCACTCAATATAATCATCATCATTATCACGCCACGTCTTACGCGCAGGTGGCTTAGTCGTACCGCGCACGAGTTTAGCTCTATCGGGTGCTTTGGCTTGTCCATTGCGCACATCAAACGTGGTTTTTGTACCTGTTGAAGCAGCAGGACGCGCACCACGCCCACCATCTCGACTTGGACTCGTACGACTAATACCACGCGCATTAACATCGCCTCTTGGTGCATCGCCGCGACGTGGGTTAGCCGCACGATCTGACAAGTCTGTGCGTTCTGGTGCTTCTTTTTCAAAACGCGATGACGACTTGTGCGGCGCAAAACCAATACGTCCATTACTATTAAACGGACGTTTCGCACGTTGCTGCTCAAGCAAAGGCAAGGCAGGCAACTCAACGGCTGTCAATAAATCGTTAATCTGATCGCGCGTTGCCAATTGAGCATGACCCAAACGCAAGGTTTTAGGCAAAGAAATACCTGCAAAGGCTGTACGTTTAAGACGACTAACACGCACGCCCTGACTTTCCCACAAGCGACGCACCTCACGATTACGCCCTTCGAGCAGGGTCACCTTGTACCAACGGTTAATACTATCTGTTGGCTCAAAAGATTTAAGCGGCTCGAGTTTATCAAAGTTGGCAACACCATCATCTAGCATTACCCCTTTAACCAACTTATCGCAAATTTCTTTTGAAACCTCACCAAAAACACGCACCAGATACTCACGCTCAATTTCACGCGAAGGATGCATTAAGCGATTGGCAAGCTCGCCATTATTTGTTAATAGAATCAAGCCTGTGGTGTTAATATCCAGGCGACCAATGGCAATCCAACGCCCTGAATCTGGTTTTGGCAGCTTTTCAAAAATCGTTTCACGCCCTTTTTCATCGGAGCGAGTCACTAACTCATCTTCCCGTTTGTTATATAGCAACACCTGCGTGACTGGCTGTAATAATTCTTCTGCTTTAATTAAGCGTCCGCGAATTTGGATTTGATCACCTTCATTAACACGCTCTCCCAAAGTGGCAACGTGACCGTTAAGACGCACTAAACCCGCACTAATCCAACCTTCGATCTCACGACGTGAGCCCATACCCGCACGGGCTAATACTTTTTGTAATTTTTCGTTCATGTTGTTTTTATTCCTTACCAAGAGACTGCTTGACGAATAGATGCTTCCGCTTTGGCTGTGACAACTAATTTCAATGCAGTAAAAAAAGCATCAGCATCACGAACGTTACTTGGATTGGCTCTATATTCAACCAAGGCTTCACGGACTTGTTCTGACATAGATGTATTCATACCAACCAAATCATCTCTAAAAGTCACCAACACATGATGACTTTTTTGTGCATCCAATGGGAATTGCTCTAAAAATTGAACTACGCCACTGGGTTGCAATACAGCTTCGACTGTTTGCATCATCATAAAATCCTCATCTTAAAAGTTACCACGGCAATTTTCCAGCACCCTGACGAATCACTTCTGCTGTACCCGTGG
>DYST01000001.1:59266-80605 GCA_020726325.1 Thiomicrospira cyclica
AGTTACCACGGCAATTTTCCAGCACCCTGACGAATCACTTCTGCTGTACCCGTGGTTAAATCGACAACCGTTGTTGGCTCGTGGCTAATCCAACCTGCATCAATCACACCGTCAATACGCGAACCAATGGCTTCAAGCACGCTATCCGCATCCGTGAGCGGAAATTCATCACCTGGTAAAATCAAACTCACACTCAATAAAGGACCATTAATTTCACTCAGTAAATTTTGCACAATCGCATAATCTGGTACACGCAGCCCAATGTCGCTACGCTTGGGATGCCATAAGCGTTTTGGTACATCTTTTGTTGCTGGCAAAATAATCGTAAATGCACCTGGTGTCAGTGCTTTTACCATACGAAAAACATGATTATCGATCTGAGCATACTGACTTAAATGCGATAAGTCTTTACAAACCAAAGTAAAATGATGTGTTTCTGGCAACTGGCGAATGGCACGAATGCGATCCATTGCTTCTTTATTATCTAAACAACAGCCCAAGGCATAGCCCGAATCTGTGGGATAAGCAATCACACCACCATTGCGAATACACACCCCCGCCTGAGCAAGCAAGCGCTGTTGCGGATTATCTGGGTGAACCAACCAGCGTTGCGTCATGTTTATTCCTGTTCCTTAATATTTAATTTAAGCTATTATAGCGTGACGAAGGATATCAATTCTTGACATATTGACTGTTTAACAGAATTAAAGTAGGAAAAAACTTAATGTTACTTGAACTCAACCAGCCGATTCACCCTTTTAACCTTCCAGCTTACCCTACAGGTGAGTTAAGCAATACACACCTACAAGGTAAGTGGTGCGTGCTTTATTTTTATCCGAAAGATAATACGCCAGGATGTACACAAGAAAGCATCGAATTTCAAGCGCATCTCAAAGACTTTAACGACCTCAATACGACCATTGTTGGCGTGTCGCGTGACAGCATTAAATCACACAGTAATTTTGCAGCTAAATTTGAACTCACTTTTGCCCTAATTAGCGATAGCGATGAATTGCTGTGCAATCAGTTTGATGTCCTTAAAGAAAAAATGAATTACGGACGCAAATATATCGGTATTGAACGTAGCACTTTCTTAATCGACCCACAAGGCATCTTGCGTGCAGCGTGGCGCAAGGTTAATATCAATGGGCATGTCGAGCTTGTCCTAGAAACACTCAAGCAACAGCACCTCACCCAATCAGTATAACAACGGATGATTTAATGATGATTAGTACACGTAAACGCATCAGTGGCAAACGCCTATTTGTTTTAGATACCAACGTATTAATGCACGATCCTATGGCATTGCTTGCCTTTGATGAGCATGATTTATTCATTCCAATGGTGGTACTCGAAGAATTAGATGCCAATAAAAAAGGCGTATCTGAAATTTCGCGCAATGTCCGCGAAACAAACCGCCTACTTGATAGTCTCATTGGCGAAGCAACCGCTGCTGAAATCGAAAAAGGCTTACCATTAGAGCGCATTGTCAATGCAGGCTTAATCAACAGCAAGCCAATGGGTAAAGGGCGCAAAGGGCAGCTCGGTAAACTTTATTTTGAAACACGCCCACTGCAATACAACCTAAGCGAAGTTTATCCGACGCAAAAAGCCGATAATACCATTCTAAAATGTGGTCTGGCGTTAATGCACCTTGATACTAGTACGCAAATTACATTGGTCACAAAAGACATCAATATGCGCATTAAAGCATCGGCGGTGGGCTTACATGCCGAAGATTATTTTAATGACAGCGTAATTGAAGATGCCGATCTGCTTTATACAGGGATGCGAGCCTTGCCTGAGGATTATTTTGAAGCCAATGGTGCGAATTTAGTTTCATGGCAAGAGGGCTCGTTTACTTACTATCGCGTCGAAACACCAGAGGACAATCCTTGGGTAGCAAATGAGTGCCTTTATACGCCCGAAGAATCAGGTTTTTCGGCAATTGTATCGCGTCTTGATGGTAACAGCAGCATTTTACGTTATCCACGTGACTTTTGTAGTGCGCATCATAAAGTATGGGGCATGAATGCCCGCAATCGTGAACAAAACTTTGCTTTCAACTTCTTAATGGATCCTGAGATTGACTTAGTTACCCTATTAGGACCAGCAGGTACAGGTAAAACCTTGCTTGCCTTAGCAGCTGGTTTGGCACAAACCCTCGATGACAATCGTTATAGTGAAATCATTATGACCCGTGCTACCATCCCGATTGGTGAGGATATTGGTTTCCTACCTGGTTCTGAAGAAGAAAAAATGGCTCCTTGGATGGGGGCGTTAATGGATAACTTGGAAGTCTTGACGCAAAATGATAAAGGTGCGGCAAAATGGCAAACAGCCAGTACGCAAGAAATCGTTCAGCAACGGATTAAAATTAAATCAATGAACTTTATGCGTGGACGTACGTTCATGAATAAATACATTATTATTGATGAAGCACAAAACCTGACATCGAAGCAAATGAAAACCTTGATTACCCGTGTTGGACCTGGAACAAAACTCATTTGTATTGGTAACATTGCGCAAATTGACTCGCCTTATTTAACCGAAACAACATCGGGCTTAACATATGTGGTTGATCATTTTAAAGGCTGGGAACATAGTGCTCATATTACCCTAACGCGCGGTGAACGCTCGCGTTTGGCGGACTATGCACAAAAAGTGATGTAATTTCATGTTCAACCCACAGGCAATTAACCCCATTGGTACTCACCAGCAATTGGTGCAACAGGCTGCGAACAATATTCCCAGCCTGTTGCCCAGAATCCAAGAAATGAGTGCATCTGATGCTGCACAACTCATTAATCAACAATCGCTAGAACAAGACCCAAATCAACCGATTACGCTGCACACAATGGTTGATTATGGGCTTTGGCTTAAACACTTGTATCAGCACTGGCGATTACTGCTGATGCAAACCTTTGGTAAACACCCACACCCGCAACCGATAGAAGGCATGACGTGGTATCCCGAATCGACGGCTAAATTGCTCAATGATCTTGCTCTCGCCTATTCTGGTTGGCTATGGCATCAACAAGCACTTTCTTTACCCGATAGCATCGAATCTATCACGCTATTATGGCGCGATGCTTGGCTTTCTTTTAATGCTGAGCTGCAACAAGCCCATGCTAAAATTGGTCTTATTGAAGTTCTCAATAAAACAGCAAATCGATTTCATCAGCTTTGGTTAGAATCTTGTTTTAACTTAGCCGACTTACAAAAAGATACCCCTTTTCAAACAACAACATCTCATAAAGCCACATAGAGCAAAACGAATGACAGAAGAACCGCAAGAAAAACCCTTAGTACAGCAACACGCACACAATCCCTTGCATGGTATTACCTTGGAAATGATGGTAACCGAGTTAGAAGCCTACTTTGGCTGGGAAGAATTAGCCTATCGCATTCCTATCCGCTGTTTTGCCTTAGACCCAAGCATCAAATCGAGTCTTAAGTTTTTGCGTCGCACCCCTTGGGCACGCGAAAAGGTCGAGGGCTTGTATGGCTTTATGCTACGTGAGCAGAAACGAGAAAGGTGAAATAACTGCATAAAACCATCCAAACACGATAAAATAGGAACACTTTATATTACAACTCTGGACATCAACATGAAAATTATTTTTTTACTTTTTTTAGGTATGCTCGCAATGATTGGTTTGGGTGTTTGGATGCACACCACAGTATTAGCAAACATTGTTGGTTTGGCATCAATTACAGGTCTGTTAATTTTTTACTTTAAGCAAAGTGAACCCTTACCAGATCAAACAGATACACCACTTAATCAACGCATTAATGCCATGAGTGCCGAAGAAAAAAAACAGTGGTATAGCTTATTTATCATTGGCTTAATTTTTAGCTTTATCTTTGGTACTTTCTGGAATACGAGTATGGGTGGCATGTAAAAAACATGAATACCATTAAAAACCGTCATGAGCTGACAAAATTGCTAGGCGCAAGACTCGCAGAGCAAGGCGTGTACATAAGTACACAACGCAGATCGAGAATCGAGGCAACAACGCAAGATGGCAGCGTAATAGGTTTTGAAGATGTTTGGCTCGGATAGAAATACCCTACGAAAGTTCTACCAAGACAGCTGGCAAAAATCACAACAAAATCTGCCAATCAGTACCCTAGAGCAACAAGTTGTGACCGTCATTGCAGAACATCCTGAATATCACAAAGCGATTTTGACCGACAATGCAGCGCAAAAAGACTGGGCAGTCGAATCGGGTGACACCAATCCCTTTTTACACTTGGGGATGCACCTTGCTTTGCGCGAGCAAATTTCGACCGACCGACCTGCTGGTATTGCCCGTTGCTATCATGAGCTGTGCATCAGCACACAAGAACCACTCGAAGCCGAACACCAGATGATGGACTGCCTAGGTGAAGCCATCTGGAAAGCACAAGGTAATCAAACTACCCCTGATGAAAGCCAATATTTAGCCTGTTTGCAGGCTTTACTGCTAAAATGAACCTATAAACTTTTACCATTTGAAGGTACTCACGATGACGCAAGAATCTAAAATTATTTATACCCTAACGGATGAAGCTCCTGCCTTAGCGACTTTTTCATTATTGCCCATCGTGCAAGCCTTTAGCACTGCAGCACACATTCGTGTTGAAACACGTGATATTTCACTAGCAGGTCGCATTCTCGCTAACTTCGCTGATTTTTTAACACCCGAACAACAACAAGCCGATGCCCTCGCCGAGCTAGGAACGCTTTGTACACAGCCCGAAGCTAACATCATCAAGCTGCCCAATATCAGTGCCTCTGTTCCCCAGCTGACTGCTGCTATATCCGAATTACAAGCACAAGGTTATGCCGTTCCTAACTATCCTGCCAACCCTAAAAACGATCACGAAAAAGAAATTAAGACGCGTTACGCCAAAGTATTAGGCAGTGCCGTTAACCCTGTCTTGCGCGAAGGAAACTCAGATCGTCGTGTAGCAGCCCCTGTTAAGGAATACGCCCAAAAACACCCGCACAGCATGGGTGCATGGTCTAACGATTCAAAAACGCGCGTTGCCTCGATGAATGGCGGTGATTTTTATGGTAGCGAGCAATCGGTGGTTGTCGCCAGTGCCACCGATGTGCGCATTGAACATATCGATAACGCTGGCTGTATCACGGTATTAAAAGCGAGTACGCCCTTAAAATCAGGTGAGATGATTGATGCTTCTGTGATGAGCGTGGCTGCTTTGCGTGATTTTTATCAAACACAAATTGCTGCCGCCAAAGCGGAAGACATCTTATTGTCGCTGCACCTAAAAGCGACCATGATGAAAGTATCTGACCCCATTATGTTTGGTCATGCCGTATCTGTGTACTACAAAGATTTATTTGATAAGTACAGTGAAATATTCAAAGATTTAGGTGTTAACGTCAACAATGGTTTTGGCGATGTGCTTGCAAAAATTGCCAGCTTGCCAGAGACTGAACGCTTAACCATCGAAGCCGATATTCAAGAAATTTATGCACAACAAGCGGCTCTGGCAATGGTCGATTCTGATAAAGGTATCACCAACCTGCACGTCCCGAGCAATGTCATTGTCGATGCCTCTATGCCAGCAGCGATTCGTAGTTCTGGCAAAATGTGGGATGCGCAAGGCAAACTACAAGAGAGTATCATGATGATTCCTGATCGTTGCTATGCAGGAATTTATCAAGAAACCATCACTTTCTGTAAAGAAAATGGTGCGTTCGATCCGACTACAATGGGCACAGTGCCGAACGTTGGCTTAATGGCGCAAGCGGCAGAAGAATATGGCTCGCACAACAAAACATTCGAGATGAGTGCTACTGGGAAGGTACGAGTGGTTGATAGCAACTCAGGCACAACCTTAATGGAGCATAGCGTTGAAACAGGCGATATCTGGCGACTATGTCAAACCAAAGACATCGCCGTGCAAGACTGGGTTAAGTTGGCTGTCACACGTGCCAAACTTACCAACACGCCAGCTATTTTCTGGCTCGATCCACAACGTGCACACGATGCAAATCTCATTAGAAAAGTGAATACTTATCTTGCCCAGCAGGACACCACAGGCTTAGATATCACAATTGATTCACCCGAAGGTGCGATTCGCACTACCCTCGCCCGCACCAAAGCAGGACAAGATACCATTTCGGTGACAGGTAACGTCTTACGTGATTATTTAACCGACTTATTCCCGATTCTTGAATTAGGAACAAGTGCAAAAATGCTATCGATAGTGCCATTACTCGCTGGTGGTGGTTTATTTGAAACCGGCGCAGGTGGCTCTGCGCCTAAACACGTACAACAGTTTGTCGAAGAAGGCTTCTTACGCTGGGATTCATTGGGTGAGTTTTTGGCTTTAGCTGTGTCGATTGAGGATTTAGCCTACAAAACCCAAAACGCTCAGGCTCAGGTATTAGCGGACAGCCTCAATGCCGCCATTGGCGTCTTTTTGGATGAAGACAAGTCGCCTGGACGTAAACTCGGACAATTGGACAATCGTGGCAGCCACTTTTATCTCGCGCTTTACTGGGCGCGAGCTTTGGCAGCACAAAGCAAGGATGCCGAATTACAAACACGGTTTACCCCTGTTTCAGCCGAACTCGCCGCTCAGGAAGCAACCATTGTTTCCGAGCTCGCGGCGGCACAAGGCAAATCAGTCGATATGGGTGGCTACTATCATCCCGACTTTAACAAAACACAAGCAGCTATGCGCCCAAGCAACACATTTAATGCTATTATCGCGTCATTAACTTAATAAAAAGGTTCATCATTATGAAAGGCATGGTTTTTACCGCATTTTTAGAAATGGTCGAAGACAAGTTTTCAGCTGATATGGTTGATGATATCATTGATGACGCAAATTTACCTTCTGGTGGTGCTTACACAGCGGTGGGCACATACGACCATAAAGAACTGGTGAGTATGGTTGTTGCCTTATCTAAGCGCACAAACATCCCAGCAACAGACTTAGTAGCAATCTTTGGTGAAAACATGTTTAGCCTATTTTATATCGGCTACCCAAACTTTTTTGCTGGCGTGCCTACTGCCTTCGACTTTTTAATGAGCGTCGACCAAGTCATTCATGTTGAAGTTCTTAAACTTTATCCAGAGGCGAACTTACCTAAATTTGACTGTGAGTTAAATGGTAATACACTTACCATGACTTACCGATCTCCTCGATGCTTTTCTGATTTGGCATTAGGACTGATTAAAGGGTGTGGTCAGCATTTTGGTGAAAATTTGCATATTGAACGTGAAGATTTAAGTGCCGAAAGTACTAAGTTCATCATCACTAAAATACACTAAAAAATGACGATACCACCTGAAGCACACAAAGTTGATATGACTGCCACTGAACAACGCTTTCAGCGGCGCATTGATCGTGAGCGTATCGCACGTAAAGAAGCTGAAAGGTTACTCGAAGAAAAAAGTCTGGCTCTTTTTAATAGCAATCAAGAACTACGCAACCTTGCCGATAATTTAGAACAAATTATCGCCCAAAGAACCGATGAATTAGCGCGAGCTTTGACTGAAGCACAGAGTGCAACCGAAGCAAAAAGCAACTTTCTAGCAACCATGAGCCATGAAATCAGAACACCGATGAACGGTGTTCTGGGCATGACCAATCTGCTACTCGATAGCGACTTAAAAGAAGAGCAAAGGCGTTACGCGCAAATCTTAAAAAGCAGTAGCCAAACCTTGCTAACCATCATTAATGATATTCTCGATTTATCAAAAATTGAAGCGGGAAAAATGGAGCTCGAAAAAATTCCATTCAATCCGCGTCAACTGATCGAAGAGCTACTTGATATTTTCCAATCACAATGTGAGGACAAAGGCTTAGAGCTGGTTGCTCAAATTGATCCTAATATTGCAGAATACGTTGAAGGCGATCCAACACGCTTACGTCAAATCTTCTTCAACTTAATTTCTAATGCCATTAAGTTTACACATCAAGGCAGTATTTATATTCGATTAACGCAGGTTAATAGACAGAAAGACTTACTACAGGCAACCATTCAAGATACAGGCATTGGTATTCCAAAAAGTGCACAAAATAAACTGTTTTCCGCATTTAATCAAGCAGATGCTTCAACCACACGTCAATATGGCGGTACTGGTTTAGGACTATCCATTTGTGCCAAACTGACGGCACTGATGGGCGGTCAAATTTGGTTAGAAAGTCAGGAAAATATTGGCTCTCAATTCCATTTTACTTTTGACGCACCTGAAGATAAGCAATTGCATGTAATGCACGAAGTAAATCAACAAATAGATATTGCTTTGCAAGCACTCACTCATATTCGTCTACTCTTAGTTGAGGACAACGCCGTCAACCGACTCTTAGCAACAAAGTTGCTCGAAAAAATCGGTATAAAACCTGATATTGCTGTTCATGGTCAAGAAGCTGTGGAAAAGATAAAACAACAAGACTACGATATTGTTTTAATGGATATGCAAATGCCAATTATGGATGGTTTGACGGCAACGAAACACATTCGTTTGCTCTCTGGCATTGCGCAACCTTATATTATCGCCTTAACCGCAAATGCATTTAGCGAAGATAAACAAGCCTGTTTAGCTGCTGGTATGGATGATTTCTTAAGCAAACCTATCGACTTTCAAAAGTTAAAACGAGCACTACTTAACTGCAAAATAGGTTCATAAAACAAACGTATTTTTATATTGGCATAATTTATGCTTTATAGTCAAAACAATTACAAAAGAATCAGCAAAAATTAACCTCCCTTTGTTCTTTCGCATAACACCTGTATTTGTGATAAAATTGGAAGGCGATCGCAATCATTGGCGATTTTTGTGTTGATAGTATGTAATTGTATTTATTATAAGATTCTTTAATGGGTTAGGCTAATGTCATGACAGATTTGTTCGATGCACAAAAAGATTACTATGCTGTACTAGGCGTTACACGCGCAAGCGAACTTGCGATCATTAAGACGGCATTCCGTAAGTTAGCGCGTCAATACCACCCCGACGTCAGCGACCATCCGCTTGCAAAACGCCGCTTTCAAGAAGTTTCAGAAGCCTACGATGTGCTCAGTCGTCATCGTCAAGCCTACGACGAAGCGACTCAAGCTTTGCAACGTGCTGCACAAGATGCCATTAGACAATCTCATCATGATGCGTTTAAGAACAAAAATAATCAGCAAAATCAACAGCAGCACAGATATCATAAACCAAACAACGATGCCGATGGTAACTTTGGACACTGGGAACCTGATACGATTGCGGGACGTGATCGTAATATGGTTTATCCATTAACCCTTAAATACGCCTTCCGTTTACTTAAAGAAGGGTATTTTTTAGTTCCCAGCCTCAATAGCCGTGTGCCGTTTGATAGCAGCGCGTTAACAGGAAAACAATATCGCTTTCCTGGAAAAGGCTTCCCAGGGTTATTTGGTGGTCGCGCGGGAGACTATGTGGTCTCTTTCAAACTCACCCATCACAGCACCTTTAAGATTCGTGGCGGTGACTTATATATGCTATTAAAAATACCGCAAACATTATGGCAAAATGGCGGTGAAATGTATTTTGATGCACCAACAGGGTTATTCAAGGTGAAAATTGCCAAGCAAGTTACGGTTGGTAGCTATATCCGCTTTCCGAATAAAGGATTACCACCAGATCGGCATCAACCAGGTGGTCATTTGTATGCTAAAGTAACGATAGAATAATAAAAAAGAGAAAAATCATGTCTTTATCACAACTTGATCCAGAACTCTTAGAGCAAACACAATATCAACCCCCACGTCGTTATGATGTTGTTTTGCATAATGATGACTTTACACCAATGGATTTTGTTGTCGAGTTGCTCATGCGTTATTTTCGTCAACCCATCGATAAAGCAACCGATATTATGCTCATGATTCATGATGAAGGGCAGGCTGTGTGTGGTACTTACTACAAAGAAATTGCCGAAACTAAAGTGATGCAAGTTTTGCAACATGCTCGTGAACAAGGTTATCCGCTCTTAGCGACCTTGCAGCCCGAAAGAACTTAATACAAAAACCTGAAGAGGCTATGAATATGTCAATGCTCGAAAAAGATGTTCAACACCTATTATCAGGTACATTTACCCTCGCACAGCAACAACAGCATGCTTACGTAACACTAGAACATTTGCTATCCCTACTAATTGAGCATAGCTCGGTACAAGAAGCACTTGCTGCTTGTCTCGTCAATCGTGAAGCACTAAAAAAACAAGTTGTTCATCTTCTCGTGATGCAAGAAAAACGCCCATTCGATGAAGAAGAAGCCATGCCGACCATGGCATTGCAACGCGTGATTGAACGTGCCATTTTTAATGTCCAACAATCACAACAAAACAAAGTCAATGCTTTGGGACTGCTTGCTGCCCTATATGCTGAAAGAGAAAGTCAAGCGGTCGATTTGCTAGAACGCTACGGTGCGGATAAAGCCAGTATGCTCAGTTTTATTGCGCACGGCTTACGCAAGGATGATAACCCGCTACACTCAGACAAAACAAATAAAAACAGCAATAAAGAAGAAAAAGAAACGCCAGAAGATGCCTTATCGCTTTATGCCATTCATCTGAACACATTGGTTCGTGATGGTAAAATTGACCCTGTGATCGGGCGTGATAAGGAGGTATTGCGTGTCAGTGAAATTCTCTTGCGTCGGCGTAAAAACAATCCTCTGTTAGTTGGTGAACCTGGAGTCGGTAAAACAGCGATTGCCGAAGGCTTAGCACTTGCTGCTGAAAACAATACCTTGCCTGAAGGTTTAGCTGACTCTCAAGTTTACACCCTAGATTTAGGGGGATTGTTGGCAGGCACACGTTATCGTGGTGACTTTGAAAAACGATTCAAGACCATTTTGACACAGCTCGAAAACGTGCCCAATGCCATTTTATTTATTGATGAAATTCATAGCATTGTTGGTGCTGGTAGCGTACAAGGTGGGGCGATGGATGCCGCGAATCTCCTTAAGCCTGCCTTGGCTAAAGGCACGATTAAATGTGTCGGTGCGACAACCTTTGAAGAATACCGCACCGCTTTTTCCAAAGATAAAGCACTCAATCGTCGCTTTCAAAAGGTAGATGTGCTTGAACCAAGTGTCAGTGATACCATTGCCATTTTAAAAGGCTTAAAAGATAAGTTTGAAGCTCACCATCACGTTAATTACACCCTTGGTGCGTTAACGGCAGCAGCAGAGTTATCAGCACGCTATATTACTGATCGTCAACTACCAGACAAAGCCATTGATTTAGTGGATGAAGTTGGCGCACACGAACGCGCGAAACCTGCCAATAAGCGCAAATTGCGCATCACAGCAACCGATATTCGAGCCCTACTGTCAACACAAACCCATATCCCAATTTCTGATAGTACCACTGACGAAAAATCGCAGCTCAAAGCACTACATAGCAGCTTGACACGTGTTGTTTTTGGGCAAGAAAATGCCATTGAGCATGTCGTTAATGCCATTAAGCTGGCGCGTGCTGGCTTACGCTCACCCAACAAGCCTTGGGGAAGCTTCCTTTTTACAGGCCCAACAGGGGTCGGTAAAACAGAGTTAGCGAAACAGCTTGCTAGTCACCTATCCATTCCACTTCATCGCTTTGATATGTCAGAATATATGGAAAGTCACAGCGTCGCACGTTTAATTGGTGCGCCTCCAGGTTACGTTGGTTACGAACGTGGTGGTTTACTAACCGAAGCAATTTTAAAGCAATCTCATGCGGTACTGTTACTCGATGAAATTGAAAAAGCACATCCTGATATTTTTAATGTCTTGTTACAAGTCATGGATGATGGTCGTTTGACCGATAACAACGGGCGCACGGTAGATTGTCGCAACCTTATTTTGATTATGACTTCCAATGTCGGCGCAGATCAGCTCAATCGTAATACCCTAGGGTTTATGGCATTAGACAGTCAATCTCATGGTATGCAAAAAGCATTAGATAACACCTTTAAACCCGAGTTTAGAAACCGTCTTGATGCGGTTGTGCCTTTTGCTGCCTTGTCACGTGAAGTCATGCCTAAGGTTGTTGATAAAGCCATTTTCGCCCTCGAAGCACTCTTAACCGTGAAAGGGTTTTATTTGAATTTATCGCAAGAAGCACGGGATTGGCTCTGTGATAAGGGATTTGATGCTAAAATGGGTGCTCGTCCACTCGATCGCGTGATCGAAACACACTTAAAGCGTCCACTTGCCGATGCCATTTTGTTTGATGACTTAGCCAAAGGTGCTGAGCTTTTTGTCATACCCAGTAGCGACAACACAACACTGAGCATCAGTCAGCAGCAAGAAAAAAACACCGTTAAAGACAGCAAAGTGAGTGTCGATATCGAATGCTAATCGCTGACTTTCGTGTCTGCAACCGTTTCAGTAACCACTTCAGTATCTAAAGACGCTTCTTGCCGCTGACGAATACTAAACAGGCGACCAATCGGTGATACGACAACTTTGCCGTCACCAGGTCGCCCTGAGTGTGCTTCTTTCAAAATAGCCTGCACAATATCATCGACCTGCTCATCATGAGCAATGATTTCTAAACGCACTTTTTCAATAAAGGGATCATATTCTTGCGCCCCCATAATACGCTCCTTACCAAAACCTTTTACCGTCATGGCAGACATCCCTGGAAAGTTGGGCAGTTCCATTAAGCGTAAAGCAACACGCTCTAACATAAACGGTTTAATGTAAGCACGAATTTCTTGCATTATTTTCTTCCTATTGATTTTAATTGCGGTTTTTGCTGTAAAAAGTCGATAATAAACTGATAGCCGCGTTGACGAACCAGACGATAAATTAAGGGCATGTCAATATTCATATAGTCGTGCACAATTCGATTGCGTAAGCCAATAATCGCATTCCACAGTGTTAATTGGTTCGATGAAATTTGCCCAAGTTGTGCCAAGGCTTCAAAACTATCGTAAGCAGAAGGTGGAATCGGCTGGTTAAGTGCTTTGAGTGTGTGTTTGCTTTTGCCGATCGCATTTTCAACCAGTACTTGTAGCGTATGCAATAATCCGTTTTGTTCTAGATGTGAAAATACACGACCCGCTTCTAGCACACGAGCTGCTTCGTCTAGTGTTCGCTTATGGGTTTGAGCAATGCTTGTCGTTTCTGCTAAATAAAGGTCAAACGTTGATGGCATGCTGTTGCTCCCAATAAAACTGCTCTACTTCCCACCAAGTACGGGTTAAAAACTTCATCCATGCGAGCGGCTTTTGTGCATAAATGAGTTGACCTTCATTGGCGATTTTCTCGCGCATTGCCAAACTAGCTTGTTGAATGTCAATTAGGTCGATGTTATCTTCAGTGCTGTTCATTGCTTTAGCTAAATTACGGCGTAATAACTCTGTTTTCCCTAAATTTGTCCAAGCATCATCAGCATCTAACCACCAAATCGCAATATCCCAATCGCTGTTGGGTGTTTCTGTATTTAAAGCGCGACTACCGACCAGAACCGCAATAGAGGGAACGGGACAGGTTAGGGATTGGAAGCTATTGGTTATTGCGTTCATTTTTTAATATCCCAAGAGTCCAAACGTGTACCCTATTGAATTCTTGCACATAACTTGCACTTTTTGAACTCAATACAGATAACTGCCTTTCTGGTCATTATCTCACCCTCTCAAAAACCCAAGCTCATACACCAGTTCGCTGCGGGCTTGTTTGAGCTGTTCGTAGAGGGTCATTTTTTATGATAATCCAATTAATGTTACAAACAATTCTTACACTTAAGCTCTGCCCGACGTGCAAAAATATAATAGAGTGCTGGCAATAGGGTTAGCGTCGCTACAGTAGCCGTAATCAAGCCACCAATAATCGCTAAAGCAAAAGGCTTAGTTGCCTCTGCGCCAATACCTGTAGACAAGGCAGCAGGCAATAGCCCCAACATCGCCATAAGCGCGGTCATTAATACAGGACGAAGACGCGCAATCGCGCCCTCACGCACAGCATCAATTAAGGTCTCACCCTCGGCACGTAACCAGTTAATTTGCTCTAATAAAATCACACCATTTTGTACCGCAATACCAAAAAGCACAATAAAGCCAACAGCAGCTGAAATACTCAGGTTAATACCCAATAGCCACAGCAAAACAATGCCGCCAGCCAAACCAAAAGGCACATTGAGCATCACCAATAAAGACTGCTGTACCGATTTAAATGCCCAGAACAATAAAGCAAAAATGAGTAACAATGAAATCGGAACAATGACATACAAGCGTTTCATTGCCCGTTGTTGATTTTCAAATTGACCCGACCAAACCAAACGATACCCCGGTGGCAAATCAATTTTTTCCTTTACTGACTTCATCGCATCTTTAACAAAAGAACCCTGATCACGATTAACGAGGTTACATTTAATGGCAATACGACGATTATTATTTTCACGCGAAATACGGTTAGCACTGGTACGCACATGAATATCGGACATTTCCGCCAAAGGAATCAAGCGACCATCGGGTGTAGGAATGAGCAAATCCCCCAAAGCGGCAACCGAATCACGTCCGCTATTCATTAAGCGCACTTGTAAATCAAATCGACGCTCACCCTCTAAAATTTGAGTAGCAACACCGCCGCCAAAAGCAACTTCAATTTGCTGATTAATATCGCTCACATTAATACCATAACGTGCTGTTTTTTCACGATTAATAACCAGCTGAACCTCACCTAACCCTAACTGCTGTTCGGCACCAACATCACTTGCGCCCTCAATGCCATTCAGGATATTAACAATTTGATCGGCTTTTTCTTGCATAACGGGTAATTCTAAGCCAAAGAGCTTAATCACAATTTCACCCTTAGCACCCGAGATTGCCTCTTCCACACTATCTTGAATTAACTGTGAAAAGTTATATTGCATGCCCGATAAACCAGAGAGTTTTTCTTTCATATCTGAAATTAAATCAACCTTATTAGCATGGTGCCATGTTTCTTTTGGCTCTAGGTCAACCAATAACTCCATACTGTTAAAGCCTTTAGTATCGGTACCATCTTCAGGACGACCTAGGTGACTTAGTACAACTTTGACCTCTGGATAGCCCATCAACACATCACGAACAAGGCGTTCCTTTTCTTTACTTTCCTCAAGTGACGTAGCCGTTGGCATGGTGACCGTTAGCCAGATATTACCTTCGTCAAGTTTGGGCATAAACTCTGTGCCCAAATAACGAACTAAAGATAAGCTAAAAATTAATATCACCAGCATGAGCGCAACAAAAACTTTGGGTAGGCGCAGTATCAGAAAAAGCGTCTTACGATAGGCTTTCGTTAACACTTCGGTGAAGGGGTTGTGACGTTCACTTAAGCGTTTATCTAAAAAAAAGCTCATCAAGGCTGGAACTAAAAACAAGGTCAACAAAACTGAACCAATCAAGGCAAAGGTTAAGGTCAATGCCATCGGTGAGAAAATTTTACCTTCTACTTGCTCAAAGGTAAGCACGGGTAAAAATGCCGCGACTAAAATTAACTTTGAAAACAAAATCGGACGAATCATCTGACTGCCTGTCATCACGACACCTTGACGACGGTGTAAGTCTGATTCGTTTTTTGCCAAGTCTAATGACAGGCGCACCATGACCGCTTCAACTAAAACCACTGCCGAATCGACAATAATCCCGAAGTCAACTGCACCTAATGAAATTAGGTTTGCAGAAACATGAAAGACGCTGATAAAGATAAAAGCAAATAATAAAGATAAGGGGATTACTGCTGCAACAATCAATGCCGCAATAGGACGTAATAAAAAAAGCAGCAGAATAAAAATCACGAGCAAAGCACCGTGCAATAGATTATCACTAACCGTATGTACCGTATGCACCACCAATTGTGTGCGGTCATAAACCACATCTAAATGCGTACCTGCTGGCAACATGACGCTATTGAGTTCATCAATGCGCTTTTTAACCCCCTCAAGCACCTTAACGGCATCACCGCCCTTGGTCATCATAACGACACCGAGAGAAACGTCATCCTCGGTATTAAAACCAACAATGCCCGTCCGTGCCTGATGACCAATCTCAACTTGACCCAAGTCTTTTACCCGAATTGGTGTACTACCGTTATTGGCGACAATCACCTGCCCAATATCATCCAGACTATGCAGTAAACCAATACCGCGAATCACCATTGCTTGCTCGCCACTATGCAAGAAGCCACCACCAGTATTGGCATTATTTGCTGCCAAAGCATCCAAAACCTTAGCCGCATCTAACTTAAATGCTCGCAACCGCTCTGGGTCTAAATTAACCTGATACTGTTTAACTTTGCCACCAAAACTAGAAACATCAGCCACACCAGGGGCTGTTTTAATGTGTGGCGCAACGACCCAATCCTGCAAAGCGCGAAGTTCTGTTAATGGCAGATTTTCACTACGTAACACATAACGAGAAATTTCACCGATCCCTGTTGTCAAGGGCCCTAAAACAGGATGAGCGTTATCTGGCAGGTTCGCTTGTTGTAACCGCTCAAGAACCTGTTGCCGTGAAAAATAATCTTCCGCATTATCATCGAAGGTGGCAGTAACCACCGACAAACCAAACATCGAGGTTGAACGCAAACTCATTAAGTGCGGTGCACCATTAATGGCACGCTCAATCGGCATACTCACCAGTTTCTCAACTTCTTCTGGCGACTGATTTGGAAATTGTGTAATCACCACCACATAAACATTTTGCACATCTGGAAAAGCTTGTACGGGCAGACGCTCATATAGCACTGCGCCATAGATTGCCATCAACGCGGTAAGAATAATGACCATCCAACGTTGATGCAGAGCAAAAATAAGAATATTACGAATCATTTACTTATTACCCGTAT
This sequence comes from Thiomicrospira cyclica, assembly GCA_020726325.1. Taxonomy (GTDB): domain Bacteria; phylum Pseudomonadota; class Gammaproteobacteria; order Thiomicrospirales; family Thiomicrospiraceae. Next base: position 76,075 of record DYST01000001.1, read on the forward strand.
TCGTTGATTCCATTTTACTCAATAGCATGTCTTGACGTAAGGCTAATGCACCATTACTAATCACTTGATCGCCTGCTTTTAGACCAATACGCACCATAGCATCCTTTTCAAAGCGAATCCCTAGCTGCACAGGCTGCCAATGATAACGATCATCGCTTGTTTTAATAAAGACAAAGTTTTGATCGCCTTCGGCAATAACAGCAGATAAGGGAACCATTAAGGCTGGTTCTCCTGGTAAATTGCGAATCGATACCGATGCATGCATTGCTGGTAACAACTTCAACTCTGTATTATCCAAAGCGCAACGCACACGAATCGAACGACTCGTTTCATTAACAACCTGACTGATATAATCAATATGACCATAAAATTCAAAGCTTACCCAAGAAGATACCTTGACGCTAATCGGTTGACCAACCTGAACTTTAGCAATATCTTTTTCAAAAACATCAACCCACAACCAAAGTTTGCTTAAATCTGCCAATACATACAAAGGCGTTGTTAGGTTAGGACTGACCTCCATACCGGGGTTGACCGTCGCTTCGGTGATAATACCAGACAAGGGAGCGCGTAGATGAAAAGCACCTGTTTGCGTACTAACCCCACCCAGTTGCACACCAAGTTTTTCCAAAAACTTACGTGCACGATCATGTTCTGATTGCGCGTTAATTAAGTTATCTTGCGCTTGCTCATAGTCTTTACGTGACATCACTTTGCCATCAAACAGTTTTTTTGCACGCTCAAAAGACTCTTGCATCAAACGTAAATTAGCATTACTTTTTTCTAACGATGACAAAGCATCATTAAAGTCTGGACTATCGAGTTTTAGTAACACATCGCCTTTTTTAATTTGCGTACCAAGCGGAATTGGAGTCGAAATAACACGACCTGATAGCGGCGAGGTAATACGCACCGTATTGTTTTCATCATATGCAATCACTGCACTCGCAGGCGGTAATATTGGCGCATCATTAAGTACCAGCGTATGCGTTTCTAATCCTTTTGAGCGCGGATCATTTTTCATGACGACGACATCAGCACCATCAACAAAAAATGTTGGTAAACTCAGTTCTGCTTCTGTTGTTGTTTTTTGATCACTCTGACATCCCATCAACACAAAAGACAAGCCAACGACTACCCATAAAGCATGCATGTTATTTATTTCCTTCTTCGCCCGTGGCGTACATTAAATCTAACCAAGCCGTTGTCTGATCGTATAAGGCTTGTGTGTAAGCTAACATGGTATTACGACAATTACCTTCTGCATCGAGCAATTCTAGCAACGAAATCGCCCCTTGACGATAAGCCAAAGCAGAAGAATCTCGAACCTGTCGTGCACGATGAATCACCTCTTCATTAAAACGCGACAAAACATGCTTTTTCTGCTGAAATTGTGCGAATGAACGCCCTACTTGCGTTTGTACTTGTTTTTTCAATTGTTCAAAAGAAAGTGCCGCACCGCGCTTACTCGCACGAGCCTGATCGACTTCACCTTGATACTGATGCCATAAAGGTAGCGTAAAAGAAACACCAATGCCCGCACTATCGCGTAAGGTTGCCGAGGGATCGTGTACATACTGCACGCCAACAACAATATCGGGAACCGTTAATACTTCTGCAAAACGTAATTTTGTATCTTCTTGTGCAATCACTAAAGCTGCCGCTTGCACATCGGCACGTTGAACGAGCGCTTGATCTAATAAGTCTTTTTGCGTTAAGGCAGGTAACTGCTGGATAGGAAAAACATCTTCAACATCCAACTCATGCCAAGGCAAATGATACGCCAACATCTCTGCTAACTGTTGACGCGATAAATCCAACTCTAAATGTGCCTGCTCGACATCTGTTTTTGCTTTTAATGATTCTAGCTCGATCCGACGAAACTCAGTTTCTGAAATATCACCAGCCTTCCAACGCAACGCATTAGCAGCCACAACCTCATTTAACTGGGTTAAGATCATGTCATAAATATGAACACGACGCTGATTCATCACAACAAGGTAATAATTGTTTAGCAAATCTCGTTTTAATGCACGAACTAAATCTGTCAATAAAAGACTTTGCGCACTTAAACCAATCGTTGCACCTTCAATGCGTAACTGGCGCTTCCCTGCTGTTTCAATCAGCTGACTGACACTTAAATTATTATTGAACGGCTGATCCCAGTAATTCTTTCCCCAACCACGCACATCGCCCAAACCCGCAACACTTAGTGATAGACTCGGATTGGTCAATTCCTTGGCAATCACAACTTGAGCCGTCGCCATATCAACTTGTGATTTTGCTGCCATAACTGCCAAATTTTGCTGCAAAAATAAGGCAATGACTTCTTGTTCTGTTACAACTTGCGCTTGAATAGCAGGCGATACAGACAACAAGGAAAATAGCATAAACAATAAAGGGCGCAAACAAGTTTCTCCAGCAAAAGGGCAACTTCATCATACTAGCCAATAATCCATGAATTTGCTAGCTCATTACAGAATTAAATCACTTATTTTTATCATGCGATAAAGCATGTTAACGGTATTGTTGCCGAGGTTTCTTTAGGCGCTTATATCAGCAAAGAAATGAAGGACTATATGCAAGATGGCGTAGACGCACTGATGCTTGAGTCTAACCATCTCGTCGATGCGCGACTTGTACTACATAACTATCGAATTGGCTTGTAAAAATCATTGCTCATTAGCAGGGCAACTGACGATATCTTATCGTTAGTTGTTGCTGAATCTGTTGCAAGTTATCGCCGTGCAAAATCTGATCAGAAAAGAGCATCCCTTCTAACGCAATCAATTCCGCTGCAATCGGCAAATCCCTCGCCTGATGTGCTAGCGGAATGTCATCTCTTAAATGCCAATGCAGGCGTAACCAGTGCAATAGCTGCTGGGCATCAGCAGCACGGGCAATACCCTGTTGATAGTGCCGCTGACGTAAACGGCAACGCATCCAACGAAGCAGCACAACCAGCACAGCAAAACCGATCAGTGAAAGAATCGCGAGCAGTGTTCGCCACAGCCAATAGGCTATTGCAACGCCAGAGTCGCCCGCAATATGCCAATGCTGCACCTTGCCTGTTTGTGCATCAAATAACCAAATATCCTGTGTTGCGATTGTCCAACGTCCCATCTCGGTTGCCATCCAAGGCTGTTGCGCCTGAATGGTCGTCCAATAGCGACCCTCTATCCATTCATGTTGTACCTTAATCCAAGGCTGCAACCCGACAAGCGCTTGACCTGAAACACTAGGTAGTGCCACTGCTTGTGACCAAAGCCCCTGCACACGCCATTGCCATGTTGTCGTTTGCTGATCACCGACCAAAACCCAACTTGCATTTTTCTGAACCGTCGGTGGCGCATCGGCTGTACCAACCCAAGCCTCGGCGGGGACATAAATCGGTAAACTGCGCACATAAACCGATAAAATCGGCAAGCTGATGGTTTTTTGCGCACCGCCTGTCCCTTCGAGTCGTAAGCGCAAGGGTGGTAAGTCTTGCACCCCCAGCTGTTTCGCAAAGAGCATGACTTGCCAACGATAATGAACCACACCATCAAGCAAAACCTGCTCGGGTTCGGGCGTGATACTCAGGTCTTGCCAAGGTTGCGCTCCGCTCATTAACAGCTGTGCTGACAGTGACGACATAGTCTTATCCATCGCAAGATCAATCATCAGCGTTAACCCTTGTTGCTGCCACAGATTTCGACTCGCAAGACTGACCTTAAGCGTCATCTTTTGATTGGCAAGCACCATTTCCTGTTGCAGTAAAAGACGTTCTAAAGGGTTCACCTCATCAGCCGCTTGAACAGTGGCAACAAAAAACAGAAAACAACACAGAACCCGCTTTACCATGGCGAAACACCGTCCTTCACTTGCGGCTCGCTTTGTGCCGCCGCAAACCCTGCCTCTTGCTCGAATAAACGCTGATAAAATTGACGTTGTTGCGCCCCTAACCGACGCGCCTCACCCAAAAATGCAGTATCGGTTCTGGCTTGTTTTTGTTGCAGGGCAAGTTGACTCACAGACACTCCAAGGCTAGCTCCCCCCTTTGTCAAAGGGGGGACTTCCTCCAAGCGGTTTTTAACACTGGCTTCCTGTAACACATCTTTGGTTTCTTCTTGCTCTGGCATATCAGGCCAATCATCGATAAAGCCTTCTCGACTACCCTTAGGGCGTTTACCCCCTTCACCACTCCACTCTACCGATTTAGGCAAATGCGATAAAGCGAGTTTTAATTGCGCTTTCGCTTCGCTGTTTTCGGGCTGATAGGCAAGCACACCGCGCCAAGTCTGTGCTGCCGACAACCAATCTGATTGTGCTTGCAAACTCGCTGCCAGTCGTTGCAATGCCTGAAGCTGCTCAACTTCGTTGTCGGCATCACGAAAGGCTTTTTGAAAGGTTCGACTCGCTTGTGCTGCATCTTGCTGATTTTGTTTTGTATCCTCGGCATTCGCTTGATACCATACCACAAGCAAGCTCAACGCCAGCAACGCGTAAAAACCACGTTCAAATCGTGCCAAACGCCAAAAATTCAACCAAA
>DYST01000005.1:0-3896 GCA_020726325.1 Thiomicrospira cyclica
AAGTATTTTCTGACTAGCAGCTTGATGCGTTCCCATGGAGCCTGAGGCGATGCTTCTTCCCATAGTTTTCTTAACTCGCCCAAAAGTTGGTATGTCGCAGACTTTGAGGATAGCTCAAAACTAGGATGATGCGAGTGTTGTTGTGAAAAAATCTTCTTGTTTCGTAACTACTCAGTCTATACATAGAGTGTTTTATGCCGTACCAGAACACTATATGTATAGACTGAGTAGTTACTTACTTTCTTGAGTTTGCAAACAAAAAACGCAACCTTAGGGTTGCGTTTGTTATTGCCGATTGTCAAAAATTATTCGCATTCAGCAACTTGAACTTTACTCACTGTCTTGCCAATCGGGGCATATCGACCCAAACATGATGTTGTGTTTCACTGCTGCGCCACGGATTAATATCGAGTCCACCCCGACGGACATAGCGTGCATAGACCAAAAGTTTTTCTGGTTTAAATACGTGCCACAAATCGCTAAAAATACTTTCCACACAATGCTCATGAAACCCCTGATGGTCACGATAAGAAATAATATAAGCCAATAAACTTTCTGGCGTTGGTAGTGATTTTGTTTGCATATCAATCACAACGCTCCCCCAGTCTGGTTGCGTGGTGACAGGGCAGTTCGATTTGAGTAAATGGCTATGCCAACAGCCATTACCACTTAATGTGCCAGATTGCAGCAAGTCTATATTGGGTAAATAGTGCGTAATATTGATATTGAGTCCATCTAAACACTGACCAGGTAGCTGACCAATGGACAATTGATTAACCGCGTGCAAGCGCATCGAAACAATCGCACCTGCACAAGCAGATAAATCATGCGTTATTTGTGTTATTAGATTGCTAGTGCAGTCAAAGTGATGGGCATTAAGCGAATTTAGATACAGTTTGAATGATTTAGATTCAATAATATTAGGACTGCTTGCAGGAATACTAAATTCAGCAATGGCAACTTGTGGTAATCCTTTCTTGTTGAGCCAAGAGAGTTCGTAGCCTGTCCAGATATCAACACCATGCAAGGGACTTGCCAATAAGTGTTGGCGATTTTCGCACCGTGGCACGGCAAATAATAGGCTCGGATCATAGTGTGTTGGATATTGGCTTTGTTGTCCGAGCTGACTGCTGTGAATCATTGACATAATGCTTTTCCTTGTCGTAATAAAGATAAATCTGAATGGAACGTTAAATATGAACACTTGCGCCTGAAATTAGTTCTTGCGCTTATTGTCATAACATAATAGAATGTGCTGTTTTGAATTTCCAGCAATTTTTTCAGGAGTAGGCAATGAAGCGTACATTCCAACCTAGCGTGCTTAAGCGCGCGCGTAATCACGGTTTCCGTGCTCGTATGGCGACTAAAGGCGGTCGTGCAATTTTGGCTAACCGTCGTTCTCAAGGACGTAAGCGTTTAACAACCGTTTAATCGGGGGTTGATGTTTTGCCGTCAGAAGTAGCATTAGGGCGGCAAGCCGACAGAGAAAAGCCGTATGGTTTTTCTCGCCAACGACGCTTGTTAACAGGCAAAGATTTCAAGCAAGTATTTGATAACGCAAAACGAGTCGGCAATCCTTGTTGGACTGTCTATGGGTTTGCGCACAAAGAAAGCAATCGCACGCAACTTGGTTTAGCCATTGCTAAAAAAACAGTGCGTCGCGCGCACGAACGTAATCGACTGAAACGACTGGCTCGAGAGGCATTCAGACAAATGCAAGCACAATTAGTTGGCGTCAACTTGGTTGTGATGGCAGGCAAAGCAGCGGAAGCTGCAGATAATGCCACACTCAACCAGCAACTGGTTAAACTCTTTACTCTTTTTACCCCCCGCATTAAAAAATCGACAGATAATTCTTCTGACAGGACTGCATCATGAATAATTTCCGTGCCCTTTGGTGGATTGCGCTTGCATTCACGCTGTTTATGCTTTGGACAGAATGGACGCATTTTTTAGCTCAAAAAGCAAATGGTGCTAACCCCGTTGCCACTCAGTCGGCTGTTATTGGAGATGCCGTGCCAACAGCTAGCTCATCGGCTACCGATGTGCCGCAAGCAAAAGTGGTAACGGCTCAAGCAACTGCAGAGGGTGTTCCCAATGCCGAAGCGCGTATTCCTTCAGTAGCACGCATTACGGTAAAAACCGATGTGATTAATGCCGAGTTTGATACTAAGGGTGCTGATTTGCGCTTTATGTCATTAAACGACTATGCAGTATCTTTGGATGATGAGAGCCCATTTACCCTATTGTCTGATAAAACGCCTTACTTGTTTATGGTGCAGTCTGGTTTTGCTGGACAAGCTGGCAGCGTACCTACGCATCATGATGTCTACACTGCGGCGGCAAATAACTATGTACTAGCAGAGGGTGCCAAAGAATTACGTGTACCATTTGTGTGGGAAAAAGCGGGTGTTCGTGTTGAAAAAACATATGTCTTCACCCGTGGTAGTCATATTGTTGGTTTAGAAACCAAGATTACCAACAATGGTGCAGATGTGTGGCAAGCGAGTCCTTATCAACAGCTCGTACGTAATAGTTATGATCCTTCATCAAGTTTTTGGTTGCCAACTTACACGGGTGGTGCTTTGTACGATGATGTGAATAAATTCGATAAAATCGATTTTGATGATATGGATAAACAGCCCATTAGCCGCGATGCGGTGGGTGGCTGGTTAGGCATGATGCAGCATTATTTTATCGCTGCTATTATTCCGAACAAAACAGAGTCAATGCACTATTATAGCAAAGCACTCGATACCGACCGTCATGCCCTAGGTCTAGTCGCACCAACCCTAGCAGTTGGCGCAGGTGCAAGCGCAACAACCAGTGTGCAGCTATATGCGGGTCCTAAGTTGCAGGGGTTGATGCAGGAATTAGCACCAGGTTTGGAGCTAACGGTTGACTATGGTATATTGGCTTTCTTGGCGCAACCGATGTTTTGGTTATTAGAGCATTTAAACGCTTTAGTCGAACCAGTGTCTGGCTTGTGGAGTTGGGGTTGGGCAATTATTTTGGTAACCATGTTGTTGAAGGCGGCTTTCTATAAACTGTCAGAAGCAGGTTACAAGTCGATGGCGAATTTGCGTAAGCTCACGCCTCGCCTACAACATTTAAAAGACAACTACAGTCACGATAAGATGTTGTTCCAGCAGAAGATGATGGAGCTGTACAAGACCGAAAAAATTAACCCCTTGGGTGGTTGTTTGCCGATTTTAGTACAAATCCCTGTCTTCTTGGCGTTGTACTGGGTGTTGTTAGAGGCGGTTGAACTGCGTATGACACCTTTTATGTGGCTCGAAGATTTATCGCATTATGACCCTTTCTTTATTTTACCTGTTTTGATGGGTATTAGTATGGTGATTCAACAGAAGCTGAACCCACCGCCAACAGATCCGATGCAAGAGAAGGTGATGAAGTTTTTACCTTACATTTTCACCGTATTCTTCTTGTTTATTCCATCGGGATTGGTATTGTACTGGGTGGTCAACAATACGTTATCGATTGCACAACAATGGTATATTACGCGTCAGATTGAGGCACAAGAGAAACCGCCAGCGCATCATCACGGTTAAAACCTACTACGCAGCCATCTTGCGTTGTTGCTGCGGTTCTCGCCCTTCGTTGTGTGCTTGTGTACGCGCCTTGGGTCTGCGAGCCTAGCAATTTTGGCTGCTCATTACGGTTTTAGGATGTTAACATAGCGGCACAATGGTGCTGCTTTTTTGTTACAATGTAGACAACGATGGGAGCGTAGCGAAAATGCAAAAAACACTTTTGGTTCATGCTGAATGGGATGAGGAAGCATCTGTGTGGGTTGCAACTTCTGACGATGTACCAGGTTTGGCAACAGAAGCAGAGACCATCGAAAAGCTTTCGCATAAATTGAACGATATGAT
>DYST01000005.1:3996-27763 GCA_020726325.1 Thiomicrospira cyclica
AAGATGTGCTGGAGCTGCAAGGGCACGGCGGACCTGTGGTGATGACTTGGCTGCTCAAGCGCGTGTGTGAGTTGGGTGCTCGCTTAGCGCGTCCAGGGGAGTTTTCAGAACGCGCCTTTTTGAATGACAAACTCGACTTAGCACAAGCCGAAGCGGTTGCCGATTTAATTGCAGCCAGCTCCGACGCTGCCGCTCGCAGTGCGCTATCTTCTTTGCAGGGGGCATTTTCGCACGAGATCAATACGCTGGTTGAAAGCCTGACCTTGCTCCGTTTGTATGTCGAAGCCGCGATTGATTTTCCCGAAGAAGAGATCGACTTTTTAGGTGATGGTGTGGTGCTAGCAAAGTTGTTACTGATTGTCGATGCAGTGAACGAACTCTGTTTGCGTGCCAAGCAGGGCGCACGGCTTCGTGATGGTATTCGCCTTGTGATCGCAGGGCAACCCAATGCAGGCAAGTCGAGCTTGCTCAATGCCTTAACACGTCAAGATACTGCCATCGTGACCGACATTGCGGGTACAACACGCGATGTGCTGCGTGAAGAAATCGACCTTAATGGCTTGCCTGTGCAAGTGCTTGATACAGCAGGATTGCGCGAAACCGACGACCCTGTTGAGCGTATTGGCGTACAACGTGCGTGGGATGCAATTAGCAAAGCTGATCACGCGCTATTTTTACTCGACAGTCGCAAAGGCTGGACAGCGGAAGATTCTCGTTTACGAGCCTTGTTGCCAGCGGGTTTGCCTGTTACCCTTGTGTGGAATAAGCAGGACGCAATTAATGGCTTACCCGATGTGCGTCAAGACGAAGATGGTGAAACCTCGGTTTATTTATCAGCAAAAACAGGTGTTGGGCTGGATGGTTTGCGCCAGCATCTTATGACAGCTCTAGGGGTGCAGCATTTGGGTGAAGGCACGATTTTAGCCCGTGCTCGTCATATCGATGCCCTAACGCGTGCGCAAGAAGCACTGGCTCGTGGACAGCATCAACTGCTAACCTACAATGCTGGCGACTTGTTAGCAGAGGAGCTGCGCATCGCACAAGAATCGCTGGGCGAGATTACAGGGACTTTCCGTGCCGATGATTTATTGGGGCGTATTTTTAGAGAGTTTTGTATTGGCAAATAGGTTGTGTATGATTTTGCTTACGCCAATGACCACAAAAATGCTATCATTACAGCCTTATCATAAATAGCTACTGAGATTTGTTTGTGTCCGCTTCTCTTGCCTTAAACCTTAGTGCTGGTCTTGCTACATTAGGATTACCACAAAGTGATGCTCAGCAATCACAGTTGTTGGCGTACCTCGCGCTTTTGCATAAGTGGAATGCCGCCTATAATCTGACCGCTATTCGCGATCCACGTGATATGCTGGTTAAGCACGTTTTTGATGCCTTGAGTGTACAGGCACAGTTGCCAATGGGTGGAAATTGGATTGATGTCGGTAGTGGTGGTGGCATTCCAGGGCTTATCTTGGCAGTTGCCGACCCCTCACGCAAGTGGACGTTGCTCGACAGTAATGGTAAAAAGACCCGCTTTCTCACTCAAGTAACATTGGAACTTGGCTTGACTGAGCGCGTAACCGTTGTTCATGCACGAGCCGAGGATCATCATGCAGAATATGATGCCGTCATTGCGCGTGCGGTAACAGAAACAGCGGATTTTATTGGTTTTACCAATCATTTATGTCAAGAAAATGGCTGCTGGTGGTTAATGAAGGGGCAGTATCCACAGGCAGAACTCGAACAGTTGCCAGCAACGATTAGCACGACAACAATAGAACTACACGTACCCGAGCTTGATGCGCAACGCTGGCTCATTCGTTGTCAACGTAACACAGTGAGTCATTAAGATATGCCGATTATTGCTGTTTCCAATCAAAAAGGTGGTGTTGGTAAAACCACAACCACGGTCAACCTTGCCGCCGCATTGGGCATGTTGGGTAAAAAAGTATTGGTAATCGATATGGATCCACAAGGTAACTCTACCACTGGATTAGGTGTTGCCAAAGACAGTCTGACGGTTTCTATTACGCAAGTATTGCTTGGTCAAATCACGGTGAATCAAGCCATTGTGCAGACAGAAACAAAGCTGGTTGACTTGTTGCCCAGTAATGGAGACCTTGTTTCCGCTGATGTAGCCTTAATGGCATTACCAAATCGTGAAAACCAACTCAAACACGCCTTAACGCAGTTAAGTAGATCCTATCACTGGATTATCATTGATTGCCCACCTAGTCTAAACTTATTAACCCTTAACGCGCTTACCGCTGCCGACGGTGTCCTTGTGCCTGTGCAGTGTGAGTATTATGCTTTAGAGGGCTTGGCGGCCTTATTGGGGACAATTGACAGCATACGTCAGACCGTTAACCCTAAATTAGCCATTGTTGGCTTATTGCGCACCATGTACGATCGACGTAATAAATTGGCGAATGATGTTTCTAACGAATTGTTAGTTCATTTTGGACCACAGGTTTTAGCCAGTGTGATTCCGCGTAATGTGCGCTTGGCAGAAGCCCCCAGCTTTGGGCAATCTATTTTTGATTTTGATGCCAATTCAACAGGCTCATCATCCTATCTTGCGCTTGCGCAAGAGTTATTGCGTCGTCGCTTTTAATGGGGAATAACGATGAGTAAGAGACCACGTGGGTTAGGTGCGGGTTTTGCCTCCTTGTTAGGCGACAAAACAAATTTATCGCCCGAAATTGAGCATGATGATACGTTACTTCAACTTTCCCTGTCAGCGCTTATTGCTGGGCGTTTTCAGCCGCGTACGCAGTGGGATGACGCAGCGTTAACCGAATTAGCAAACTCCATTCAAGCTCAAGGTGTGGTGCAACCCATTGTGGTTCGTCCACTCGCGGGTGGTTTGTACGAAATTATCACGGGTGAACGTCGTTGGCGTGCCTCTAAACTAGCAGGACTAACCAGTATTCCTGCAGTTGTACGTCAATTAGACGATCAAAGTGCGCTCGCAATCGCCTTAATTGAAAATATTCAACGCGAAGATTTAAGTGCCATTGAAGAAGCGCGTGCCATTCGCAATCTAACCGATACGTTTGAGCTGACGCACGAACAAGTCGCGCAATTGCTCGGACGTTCACGCGAAGCCGTGAGTAACCTACTGCGCCTGCTTAAATTAGCCCCTAGTGTACAAGAATCTGTCCTAGATGGTCAGCTATCAGCAGGTCATGCTCGTGCTTTAATTGCCTTAGAAGAACCGCAACAACAGCAATTGGCACAACAGACCATTTCGCATCACTGGTCAGTACGCGAATTAGAAACAGCAGTACGTCAGCTACAACAACCAGAACACTTGCCCGCTGATGAGCGGGTCGTAACGCCAACATTAGACTCAGCGTTTGAACACTGGCGCGATGCTTTGTCCAGCAAACTTGGCGTTAATGTTCGTCTGACTGTGAATGCCAAAGGTAAGGGGAAGCTCGAAATCCCTTTTATGAGTACAGATGCGTTAAAATTATTGATCGATAAGTTGTAATCATCATCATATATAGTGTTTTTGTTGTTAATGGACACTATATGTAGTAGGTGATATTTATTGTTTCTTACCTGTCTTGCTAGAAGGTAGGTATTGACGGTATGATAGGCAAGATTTAGCTGCATTTTTAGGATACCATGAGCGACAAAGCCGAACAAAAACCAATGAATCTGCTTTTGATTAGTGCAGGTTCCATGTTTACATCAATGGTCGTAGCAGGCTTTTTAGTGGGCTACTGGATTGATACGTGGTTTGATACACAGCCAATTGGTTTGATGGTGTGTGGTGTCATGGGATTTATTGGTGGTGGTCGTAAAGTTTACGACTTATTAATGAAGATGCCTTCGTAATGCGTTTAAACTTAAAGCCATTATTGGTTTGGAAATTGATTTTTGGCGGTTTGGTATTGGCTTCTTTTGGTGTGTTTTCACCAATGAGTGTGCCTGCCAGCAGCTACGGTCTTTTACTCGGACTGTTAAATGTGGGCTTGCTTGCATTGACCGTGCGCATTGCTGATGCACGCGCAATGAAAGACCCACAGCAGAGTGTATGGATATTATATGTCAGTGCTGCTATTCGATTTATTGCATTGGCTGTATTGTTTATCGTCGGTATTCAGGGCTTAGGGTTAGATCCTATGCCGTTAGTGCTGACGTTTGTTGCGATGCAGTTTGCGCAAATCATGGCATTACGTGGCAAAAAACGACTTACAGATTAAAGGAAAGGAGCAACAACCTTGAGTGCAGAAAAGATGGGAACGGTGGAGTATATCCAGCACCACCTTGCAAATAACGCCATTGGTGAAGGGTTTTGGACATTTCACTTGGATACGATTTTTGTCAGCGTCGCGCTTGCAGCATTGATTATTTTTGTTTCGATGCGTTTGGGAAAACGTCTGGAAACAGGCGTGCCAAGTGGTTTTCAAAATGGTGTTGAAGGTGTTTTAGATTTTGTTAGCGGTCAGGTTCGTGATACCTTTCCTGGTAAAAATGCGTTAATTGCGCCTTTAGCATTAACCATTTTTCTTTGGGTCTGGTTAATGAACTTTATGGACTTGGTGCCTGTTGATTTAGTGCCAATGCTGGCGCAAATGATAACGGGTAATCCTGACTTTCATCTAAAGCTTGTACCAACAACTGACTTAAATACAGCAATGGCGATGTCATTGACTGTTTTTGGTTTGGTTCTATTCTATAACATCAAAGTAAAAGGTCTTTGGGGCTTTATTAAGATGTTCTTATTTCATCCGTTTGGTAAATGGTTTGTGCCGTTTAACATCGTGATGACCTTGATCGAAGAAGTTTCTAAGCCGCTTTCTTTAGGATTGCGACTATTCGGCAACATGTTTGCTGGTGAGCTGGTGTTCCTGCTGATCGCCTTGATCGGTGGTACGCTTGCGGTGGGTATTGGCGCACTTTTCTGGGCTCCGTTACAAGCACTGCTTGATTTGGGCTGGTTGATTTTCCACTTGTTGGTTATCACATTGCAGTCTTTCATCTTTATGGTACTGACCATTGTCTATTTAGGCATGGCGCATACTGAGATGGACGATCACTAAGATATAATTCGTTAAATGGCACTGCGGTTATGTTAAAAGAAATTTTTTCGAACCGTCGTTGCCTTTCAGTGAATTAAAAAACGTTTTTTCAACTTTTAACTTTAAAACTTAACCAAGGAGATCCTTACTATGATCACTCCAGATATGATTGCGAGCATTTATTCTGCTACTGCTATCGGTGTCGGTGTTATTCTGGCTGCTGCTGGCTTGGGTTCAGCTATCGGCTGGGGCCTAATCTGTTCTAAAACATTGGAAGGCATTGCGCGTCAACCAGAAATGCGTCCTGCATTAATGACAAATATGTTCATTTTTGCTGGTTTGATGGAGTCTTTCCCTTTCATCATCTTAGCTTTCGCTATGTGGTTCCTGTTCGCTAACCCATTTGTTGGCGCAATGAAAGCTGCTTTAGGCGCTTAATTTGTGGTTAGAGGGAGTGCTTTTTGAGCATTTCCCTACCCAGGTTTTTGTGTTAACCAACCTTAGGGGCGAACCGTGAGTATTAATGCTACGCTCTTGATCCAGATTATTGCCTTTGTGCTTTTGATCTGGTTCGTGAACAAGGTCCTATGGGGCCCAATTTCCAAATTGATGGAAGAGCGTCAAAAGCGCATTGCCGACGGCTTATCAGCCGCTGAAAAAGGCAAGCGTGAGCTCGAAATGGCTGAGAAGCGCGCGAAAGAAGTGCTTAAAGATGCCAAAGAGCAGGCGCAAAACATTATTGGCCAAGCCGAAAAGCGCGCTAACGAAATCGTTGACGACGCTAAAACCAAAGCACAGGAAGAAGCCGACCGTGTTCGTGCTGGTGCACAAGCAGAATTAGCCCAAGAAGTGGCTGCTGCGCGTGAACAGTTGCGTTCTGAAGTCGCTCAACTGGCTGTGGCTGGTGCAGGTCAGATTTTGGCAATCGAGATTGATGCTGCGAAGCATCAAGACCTTCTCGATCGTCTTGTCAAACAGATTTAACTTCTGGGTAACGCTATGGCAGAGTCACAGACACTGGCGCGTCCTTATGCTGAAGCCGTTTATGGCTTGGCGCGCGAACAAGGGTCAGTAGACAACTGGGCTGGACAATTATCTAGCTTGGTTCGTATTACGACCGAATCCCAGATTAGCGATCTGATCAACAATCCCAGTGCGCCGACAGGTGTGGTGGCAGGTGTAGTTAATGCTGCGGGAGCGACTGTCTTAACAGATGACGCAAAACGTTTAGTAGATGCTATGGCTGCAAATCGTCGTTTAGCGACCATGTCCGAAGTGAAGGTGCAATTTGAAGCACTTAAAGCACTAGATGAAGGTCGTGTACAAGCGAATGTTACGTCAGCAACAGAGATGTCCGCGACGCAACAAGCAGCGATTAAAGCCGCTCTTGATGCAAAATGGTCTGCTAATGTGGAAATCGCTTTCCATATTGATCCATCATTGGTGGGTGGGGCTATTATTCAAGCACGCGATTGGGTTATCGATGGCTCGGTTGCGAATCAGCTTAAGAAGCTGGCCGCAGTCATTGCCCAGTAAGGTATAGAGGAACAAACATGCAACTGAATCCTTCTGAAATCAGCAGTCTGATTAAAGAACGCATCGCAGGCTTCGCAGCAGCACCAGAATCTGGTTCTGAAGGCGTGGTTATTAGCATTGCCGATGGTATCGCTCGCATTTATGGCTTGTCCGATGTCATGTATGGCGAAATGGTGCAGTTCAACGAAAATGTATATGGTATGGCGTTAAACTTAGAGCGCGACTCTGTTGGGGTTGTTGTTTTGGGTGATTACGGTAATATCGCCGAAGGTCAGCGCGTTAAGTGTACTGGCCGTATCCTAGAAGTTCCAACAGGTCCTGCATTGTTAGGTCGTGTTGTTGATGCTTTGGGTTCTCCAATTGATGGTAAGGGTCCTTTAGTTGGTGACATTATTACCTCTCCTATCGAGCGTATTGCGCCAGGCGTTATTGCACGTCAAAGCGTTGATCAGCCGATGATGACGGGTATTAAGTCTATTGACTCAATGATTCCAGTTGGTCGTGGTCAACGTGAGTTGATCATCGGTGACCGTCAAACAGGTAAAACAGCAATCGCAATCGATGCCATCATTAACCAAAAAGGCAAGGGTGTTCCTTGTATTTATGTGGCGATGGGTCAAAAAGCATCTTCAGTTAAGAACACGGTTCGTAAACTTGAAGAAGCTGGCGCGATGGAGTACACAACTGTGGTTGCTGCTAATGCGGCAGATCCTTCAGCGATGGTATTCTTGGCTGCCTACGGCGGTTGTGCGATGGGTGAATATTTCCGTGATCGCGGTGAAGACGCGCTAATCGTTTATGATGATTTGTCTAAGCAAGCTGTTGCTTACCGTCAAATTTCATTGCTATTACGTCGTCCACCAGGTCGTGAAGCTTACCCAGGTGACGTATTCTATCTCCACAGCCGTTTATTAGAGCGTGCTGCGCGTGTGAATGCTGACTATGTTGAAGCTTTCACTAAGGGTGCGGTAACAGGTAAGACTGGTTCATTGACAGCATTGCCAATTATTGAAACGCAAGCGGGTGACGTATCTGCTTTCGTTCCAACGAACGTAATCTCGATTACTGACGGTCAGATCTTCTTAGAAACCTCATTGTTTGCACAAGGTATTCGTCCTGCGGTTAACGCGGGTCTATCGGTATCTCGTGTGGGTGGTGCTGCGCAAACTAAGATCATCAAGAAATTTGGTGGTGGTATCCGTTTAGACTTAGCTCAGTACCGTGAATTGGCAGCCTTTGCTCAGTTCGCATCTGACCTAGACGAAGCGACACGTAAGCAGTTAGAGCGTGGTAAGCGCGTCACTGAATTGATGAAGCAGAAGCAATTCTCGCCTTTATCAATTGCTGAAATGGGTATTTCATTGTATGCAGCGACTGCGGGCCATTTAGATGATGTTGATGTCTCTAAAATTGGCGCGTTTGAATCTGCATTGCACGCTTTCTTGAATAGCAACCACAAAGACTTGGCTGATAAGATTAACGTGAAGGGCGACCTAAACGATGAGATTATGGCTGGTTTGAAAGACTGTGTGGTCGCATTCAAGGCTAATGGCGTTTACTAAGTAAAGAGGGTGATGCCATGGCAAGCGGAAAAGAGATTCGCGGTAAGATTGCGAGTATCAAAAATACGCAGAAAATCACCAAGGCCATGGAGCTGGTTGCGGCGTCTAAAATGCGCCGCGCTAAGCAGCGCATGGAGGCTGCACTTCCATACTCTGAAAAAATTAAGCGTGTAATCGGGCATTTGACATTAGCTCATCCCGAATACAAGCACAGCTACATGACAGTGCGTCCTGTGAAGCGTGTCGGCGTTGTTGTCGTCACCTCAGATCGTGGCTTGTGTGGCGGCTTAAATTCCAACCTGTTGCGTCGCTTAGCGTTGCGTAGCAAGGAGTGGCAATTACAGGGTGTGCAAGTTACATTCAGCGTGTTGGGTAACAAGGGCGTAAGCTTTTTCAAATCCTTCGGCGGAAAGGTTGTTGCAACGAAAAGCGGTTTGGGTGACAAACCGCATATCAGCGATTTAATCGGTAGCGTCAAAGTGATGTTGACAGCATATGAGCAAGGTGAAATTGATGAACTATGGATTATGTCTAACAAGTTCATTAACACCATGACTCAGCAGCCGATAATGCATAAGGTTTTACCTGTTGCAAAAGAAGATGTTGCCACAGCACATGGTCATTGGGATTACCTGTATGAACCTGAAGCCAAAGAAGTTTTAGATGCGTTGTTAACGCGTTATGTTGAAAGTTTGGTTTACACAGCAACCGTAGAAAATATTGCTTGTGAAATGTCGGCACGAATGGTTGCGATGAAAGGTGCAACCGACAATGCAGGCAAGTTCATTAAAGAACTGCAATTGGCTTACAACAAAGCGCGTCAAGCTGCCATTACTGCCGAAATCTCTGAGATTACGGCTGGTGCTGCAGCGGTTTCAGGTTAAGGTTTAGCAACTATAGAGGTTTGCGTTATGAGTTCTGGAAAGATTTTGCAAATCATCGGCGCCGTTATCGACGTCGAATTTAAGCAAGCTGACATGCCTAAGGTTTATGATGCATTGACGGTTCCGTCAGTGGGTCTTACCTTAGAAGTGCAACAGCAAATTGGTGGCGGTGTTGTACGTGCCATCGCAATGGGCGCATCTGATGGTCTAAAGCGTGGTATGGAAGTCGTTGGTACAGGTAACCCAATTGCGGTTCCTGTAGGTCCTGCTACCCTAGGTCGTATTTTTGACGTACTAGGTAATGCAATTGACGAAGCGGGTGATGTTTCTGCTGAAGAGAAGCACCCAATTCACCGTAAAGCACCTCGTTTTGACGAGTTAGCACCATCTACTGTTCTGTTAGAAACAGGTGTCAAGGTTATTGACATGCTGGTTCCATTCGCTAAGGGCGGTAAAATCGGTCTATTCGGTGGTGCAGGTGTTGGTAAGACAGTAAACATGATGGAGTTAATCAACAACATTGCTAAAGCACACGACGGTTTGTCTGTGTTCGCTGGTGTTGGTGAGCGTACGCGTGAAGGTAACGATTTCTACCACGAAATGAAAGACTCTGGTGTACTGAATAAAGTAGCCATGGTTTATGGTCAGATGAATGAGCCGCCTGGTAACCGTTTACGTGTTGCTTTGACAGGTTTGACAATGGCTGAGTATTTCCGTGATGAAGGTCGTGATATTCTGTTCTTCGTTGACAACATTTACCGTTATACCCTAGCGGGTAACGAAGTGTCAGCCTTGTTGGGTCGTATGCCTTCTGCGGTAGGTTACCAGCCAACATTGGCAGAAGAAATGGGCTTGGTTCAAGAACGTATTACGTCAACTAAGAATGGTTCGATCACCTCGATCCAAGCAGTTTACGTTCCTGCGGATGACTTGACAGATCCTGCTCCTGCAACAACCTTTGCTCACTTAGATGCGACTGTTGTATTGAACCGCTCGATTGCAGAACAAGGTTTGTATCCTGCTATTGATCCGTTGGATTCAACATCACGTCAGTTAGATCCATTAGTGGTTGGTAATGACCATTATGAAATCGCACGTAATGTTCAGCAAACATTGCAACGCTACAAAGAATTGAAAGATATTATCGCAATTTTGGGTATGGACGAGTTGTCTGAAGAAGATAAGTCAACCGTAACTCGTGCGCGTAAGATTCAACGTTTCTTGTCACAGCCTTACCACGTAGCAGAAGTGTTCACGGGTGATAAAGGTCGTTATGTGACACTAAAAGAAACATTATCTGGCTTCAAGATGATTCTTGCTGGCGAGTTGGATCATTTGCCTGAGCAAGCTTTCTACATGGTCGGCAACATCGACGAAGCCATCGAGAAAGCTAATAAGATGGCATCCAAGTAAGGAGGACAGATTATGTCCGCAACCATGCAATTGGATATCGTCAGTGCTGAAGGTCTGATTTTCTCTGGAAAAGTAGATCGCTTTTTCGCTCTAGCAGCAAACGGTGAGGTGGGGATTCTTCCTCACCACACGCAACTGATTTCTATTTTGAAACCAGGTGAAGTACGTGTTGTTGCTGGTGATGAAACAAGTTGTTTCTACGTTTCTGGTGGCGTATTAGAAATTCAACCTGATGTTGCGACCATTTTGGCAGATACCGCCATTCGCGCTAAAGATTTGGACGAGGCAGCTGCAAAAGAAGCCATGGACAGAGCTAAAGAAGCGATGGATAATGCTAAGTCTGACTTAGATGTCACGCGTGCGCAGACTGCCTTGGCAGAAGCTGTGGCACAAATGGCGATACTAGGTCGCTTCCGTGATCAATTGAGCAAACAAGGCTTAATGCATTGATTGTATTTGGTTACACTGAAAAAAGGAGACCTAGGTCTCCTTTTTTTGTTAGGCGTCAGATAAGAGGGTGAAGTGATGTCGTCACGCATGAGGTTAGATATTGTCAGTAAAAATGGGGCTGTTTATTCCGACATGGTCAGCCGTTTTTTTGCGCATAGCGTTAATGGTGAGTTGGGTATTTTGCCACAACACGTCCCATTAATTGCCATATTAAGAGCTGGGTTAGTACGTGTAGAGGCTGATGAGCCACGTACTTTTTATGTTTCTGGTGGTGTTTTAGAGATTCAGCCTAGGATCGCTACGATTTTGGCAGACCATGTCGTGTGTGCTAATACTGTCAACGAAGCGAAAGCTCTATTAGAAATAGAGCGCGTCCAAGTGGTATTAGAAGCGAAAAAATCATTGCGTGAAGTTACGATTGCTGAATATGAGTTGGAGGCAGCAATGGTTGAGCTGGCAGCTGTGTCTCAATTTAAGTCTGATCTCGTTAAAAAAGGTATGTTAGGCTAGCCTCTCTGATCTTGATGCACTGATTTAAGTTCATTAAAATAAAAAAGGAGATTCAGGTCTCCTTTTTTTGTTGTTTAGATAGCGGTCGAAATAGAAATGTTAAACGCCCGCCACAACAAGCTAAAACCTGTAAAGATAGTAACGATTTCAAACGATCGCTTTACCCACATATTGCCTTTAAGCAATGCCCAATGCGCCCCTAAATAACCACCAACCAAGGATGCGAAGAGTAAAACAGGTAACCAGTCCCATTGCACTTGTCCGACCAGCGCAAGGGTTAAACCTCCCGCACCATTCCAAAATAAGCCGACCAGTACCAAGGTGTAAGCAACGGCTTGTTTGTAGTCTAAGCCAAACCAGCGCACCAGCCATAGCGTCACGAATAATCCCGTACCAGAGCTTAATGAACCATTCAAAAAGCCAATGATAAACAAGACGAAACCACCGATTAGGGTGTGTTGTGTTGATGGTTCGATGCTAACAGTTTCTAGTCCCAATTTGGGGCTAACAATCGAATAAACGCCCATGATAATGGTTAAGCCACCCAATGCGCCAAGTAACCAAATTTCAGGAATGGCTAAAACAGATACTGCGCCTAACCAAACCCCTGGTAAGCCCAGCGCTAAAATAAAAAGTGAAAAGCGTAGCGATAAATTACCTGCTCTCAGATAGCGCATACTTGCTCCTACTCCCAAGGCTACGGTAGCGACCTTATGCGTTGCCAGTGCAACGGCAAAAGGGAGTCCTAACCAGAGCAGAGCTGGAAACTGCAATAAGCCAGCCCCACCGCCTGCGAGTGCCGAAAAGGCATTCGCAACCAGCGATACCAGTAGCAGTATGCCTTGCTCTGTCCAGTCCATCAACGGCTTGCTTTAAGCACGCTCATCGCTGAGGTAATTAGGCTACCTAAATCGGCTAAATTGGCAGGAATCACTACGGTATTGCCTTCTTTAGCAATCTGCGCAAAGGCTTCGACATATTGTTCGGCGACTTTTAGGTTAACCGCTTGCATACCGCCAGCCAGTTCTGTCGCCGCAGCAACTTTGGCAATCGCATCGGCATTAGCTTCTGCCACCAAACGAATGGCTTCTGCCTGACCAGTTGCGGCGTTAATGGCTGCCTGCTTTTCGCCTTCCGAACTGGCAATAGCAGCTTGTTTGTCGCCTTCTGCCTTGGCAATGACCGCACGTTTTTCGCGTTCAGCGGTCATCTGTAGCTGCATCGATGCCAATACATCGTGCGGTGGGGTGATGTCTTTAATTTCATAACGCAGGGTTTTTACGCCCCAAGTAATCGAGGCTTCATCTAATGCACTCACCACGGCGACGTTGATGGTGGCACGCTCTTCGAGTAGTTTATCCAGCTCGCGTCTACCCACTTCTGAGCGCAAACAGGTTTTTGCTAAACTCTCGATCGCCATAGTGTAGTTTTCGTTACCATATGAAGCCAGCTTGGCATCGGTGACTTGATAATACAAAATACCATCGATTTGCACTTGCGTGTTATCGCGCGTAATACAAACTTGTGGCGCAACATCCAATGGCACTTCTTTCAGCGAGTGACGATAAGCGATGCGATCAATAAACGGAACAATAATATGCAGCCCCGCATCAAGCGTACCGTTGTAACGCCCCAATCGTTCGACAACAAATGCCATTTGTTGAGGCACAATCACAATGCCCTTACCAATAGCAGAAATCAGCACAAAGGCTAATACTAATAAACCAAATACTGTAATGTCCATATCCATGATGTGTACCCTAATTAACCAACGACTAAAGAATTCGCATGTTTGCTATGAATGTGTAAAATCCCGCCAACTTCGGGCGTTATGGTCGAAGTTGCCGACAACTCTGCTTGCCAGTCGGCACCCCGATAATGCACAGTGAACGGCTCTCGTGCTACCACGCTAACCGCTTGCCCGACATCAGGGTCGTTGTTTTCTACAGCGCTATCGGGACGACGATTGAGCCAGATGACAAAGGTTGCAATGCTCGATACTAAAATAGCAGCCACTAATTGCTGCGTTAACGAGCTGATATTGTAAGCTAAAGCACCAGCCGCCAGTGTTCCTAATGATAAAGCGAGCAGATAGAGTGTACCACTAAAAATCTCTCCGATTAATAGTGCCCCTGTTAAAGACAACCAAATAACAGCAGGTATGTTCGATAATAAGCTTTCCATTAGATAGGCTCCAAGAGAGTGTCATGCGTATAATTTAGCATAGAATCTTTGACGGTTATAGCAATAAAAAGTGTTCTTGGTGATTATTATGCTAATATAGTGTTCAGCACTACAACGAGAGAAAAAGCGATGATTACCATTACCGCAGCAGAAGCAAACCGTCACTTTTCGGGCATGTTGCGCCAAGTCGGACAAGGGGCAGAAGTGCTAGTCTTGTCTCGTGGTAAAGCGGTGGCGAAGGTTGTGCCTGTTAACAAAAGTGAGTCGCAACAGCAAACAGCCAAACAGTCACTGCTCACCAGATTGTCGCAACAACAGCCTAGCCAAAAAGCGCGCGATTGGACGCGTGACGAGTTGTACGATTAATGCGTGTTGCCTTAGATACCAACGTGCTCGTCTATGCGGAAGGCTTAGGTGATGCGGTGCGGTGCACGCTGGCCCTGCAATTGATTCGTGACTTAAAACCAGAAACCACCTTATTGCCCGCTCAATGTTTGGGTGAGTTATTTCGAGTGTTGACAGGAAAGCAAAAACAACCAAGCGACCAAGCTGAGCAGATCATCTTGATGTGGGCAGATACCTTCAGCGTTGCCGACTCAACTTGGACAGCGTTTCAGTCTGCATTTGATTTGGCGCGCGATCATCATTTGCCAATTTGGGACGCGCTCATTTTGTCCGTCGCTGCAGAAAACAAATGTCGCCTATTGCTTAGCGAAGATTTTAACGAAGGCTTTACTTGGCGTGGTGTCACCGTGGTCAATCCCTTTAGTCAACATACGCACCCTTTATTAAAGCAGTTAATGAGTTAATTTTTTTATATGTCTACCGCCTCTCCCCTCTGGCTCGATGGCTTAAATGATGCCCAAGCCGCTGCCGTTACCTCTGATTTACCCTACGCCTTAGTATTAGCAGGTGCTGGCAGTGGTAAAACACGAGTGCTGATTTCGCGCTTGTTGTATTTGTTTATGCACAAAAGCTATGGTCCTGGGCAGGTGTTAGCACTGACCTTTACCAACAAAGCGGCAGGAGAAATGCGCGCACGCTTGGCAACGGCTTTTCCGTGGTCGGGTTCGGTATGGATGGGGACGTTTCACGGCATCGCCCACCGTTTATTGCGCCTGCATTACGAGCAAGCTGGCTTACCCGCTGCTTTTACGGTCATTGATAGCGAAGATCAGCAACGCCTGTGCAAACGTATTCTGCGTGAGCACGAAATCGACGATAAGGTACTATCGAGTAAAACCCTTGCCTATTTAATCAGTCACGAAAAAGATGCAGGTCGCCGCCCTGCTGATGTCGCAGCCGCTTACGGCAATTTGCCTTGGTTGCCGCTGTTTGAGTCCTACGAGCAACAGTGCAAAGCCAGTGGCTTAGTCGACTTTGCCGAATTACTGCTACGCAGTTACGAACTCTTAGCCAATAACGCCAGCTTGCTGAACAGCTATCAAGGGCGTTTCCGTCAAATTTTGGTTGATGAGTTTCAGGATACCAACCGTTTGCAGTATCAGTGGATTAAACTGTTAGCAGGCGATGCTTGTGGTGTGTTTGTGGTGGGTGATGATGACCAGTCGATTTATGGCTGGCGTGGTGCAGAGGTTGCCAATATCAAAGACTTTGTCGAAACCATGACACCTTGCGATGTGATCCGCTTGGAACAAAACTATCGCTCGACGCAGACCATTCTCAACGCCGCCAATGCGGTGATTAGCAACAACACAGGGCGCATGGGAAAAAACCTGTGGTCGGCAGAAGCGCAAGGCGACAAGCTGGCGCACTATGCCGCCATTAACGAGTTCGACGAAGCACGTTATATCGTCACCCAATTGCGCCAATGGAAAAACTTAGGTGAAACCCTAAAAAACAGTGCGATTTTATATCGCTCTAACCACCAAAGTCGTGTGCTGGAGCAGGTGCTCACGCGTGAAGGGATTCCTTACAAAGTCACGGGCGGCATGCGCTTTTTCGAGCGTGCCGAAATTAAAGATTCACTTGCCTATGCGCGCCTGCTGCTCAACGAGCAAGACGATGCTGCCTTTGCGCGAGTCATCAATGTCCCCACGCGCGGCATTGGCGATAAATCGCTGGAAAAAGTACAGCTTCATGCCCGTGCTAACAATTTAGGATTGCTCACCAGTCTGCGTCAGATGGTGACGCATGGTGGGCTGTCGGGTAAGGCATTGCTAGGCGCAACGAATTTCCTTAGTTTATTCGATGGTTGGCATTTATTGCGCGAAGGCTCGCTCGATGGCTTAATGGAACGCATTGTGCGCGATTCGGGCTTGTGGGACTTTTACGGTCAGGATGGCTTAACAGGCGAGGGGCGCAAAGAAAACTTGGAAGAGTTGGTTAATGCCGCAGCACAATATCGCGTCAGTGACGATGCGCCCGAAGACTTGGCTAACGAAGATCCTTTGTTGCTGTTTTTAGCACAAACCGCCCTTGATTCTGGCGAAACAGCAGACACCGACAAGCAGGACAAGGTTAACTTAATGACCATTCATGCTGCCAAAGGGTTAGAGTTTGGTTTTGTTGCCGTCACAGGCTTAGAAGAAGGCATTTTCCCCTTATCGCGAGCACTCGAAGACCCAACTGGCTTAGAAGAAGAGCGTCGCCTAATGTATGTCGCCATGACGCGCGCGCGTCGGCAGTTGTTGCTATCGTCATGTGGTATGCGTCGGTTTCATGGTAAAGAAGAGTTGATGATGGTGTCGCGCTTTTTAGGTGAAATCCCAAAAGAGATGCTAAAAAAAGCGGGCGGCATCAGTAGTCATACTGCTTACAGCCACACGCCAACTAAGACAGGTTTTAATAGTCCTGTGCAAAGCCAAAAAGCCAGTGCTAACGTCCCTTTTCCCAAAGGGTGTAAGGTGGTTCATGCTCGTTTTGGCGAAGGTTTAGTCTTGGCAACCGATGGCATATGTGAAGATGGACGTGTGCAAGTACGTTTTTGCGATGCCACGCGTTGGCTGATGCTCAGCATCGCCAAGCTAGAAAAGTGGAAAGGATAAGTATTTAGACTATTCAAGGCTATCTGCTTTCGCGACCTTTGGTCTTTGATGATTTCAAGACTTTATTATTAGCACAACAGGAAAATTAATTTAAGATGTGTTTTTGTGGTTCAGAACAGGATTTTAACCAGTGCTGCAAGCCCTATTTACAAGGTAAGGCTGCACAGACTGCCGAAACCTTAATGCGCTCGCGCTACACCGCCTACGTTAAGCGAGACGGTGCTTACCTACATCGCACATGGTCACAAGCCACCAGACCAGCACAGTCTAGCCTTGCGCGACTTGCACCGACCCAGTGGACAGGCTTAACCATTATCCGCACCGAAGCGGGTGGTGTGGATGATGCAACTGGTATTGTCGAGTTTATTGCACACTGGACAGAAGATGGTGTCGAAAAACAGTTACATGAAAGCAGTCAATTTGCACGCGAAAAAGGACGTTGGGTGTATGTTAACGCATGCTAATTCAACCTTATTAGCATTTTCTACTTGCATTTTAAGTTCAAATGCTGTAAAAATCGCACCATAACTTTTTTGCATTTGATGCAACAGTCACAACGCCTCGCGCTGCTCTGGCAAGCGTACCAATCCTATTCATTATCAAGCACCCCAACGGGAGACCTTCATGAGCGATTTAATTATCCATACAACTGATGCAACCTTTGAACAAGAGGTTGTTCATGCTGCCCTGCCAGTTTTGCTCGACTTTTGGGCACCTTGGTGTGGTCCTTGCAAAATGATTGCACCAATTTTGGATGAAGTATCAAAAGAATTCGAGGGCAAAGTTATTGTTGCTAAACTCAATATTGATGAAAATCCTGCCCAACCGCCTAAGTTTGGTGTGCGTGGTATCCCGACATTAATGTTATTGAAAAATGGTGAAGTTGCTGCTACCCGTGTTGGTGCTTTGTCAAAATCACAATTGGTTGACTTCTTAAAAAACAACCTTGCTTAAGCCTTTCGCGTGACGATCCTCATGGTCGTCACACCTCTTTTTGCCCACCATCTGAACTATTAAAAGCACCCCTAATGAACCTCAACGAACTCAAAAAACGTCATATCTCAGAATTACAAGAAATTGCAAACAGTCTCGGTCTTGAACTCACGCGCGGACGTAAGCAAGACATCATTTTTGCCCTGCTCAAAGATCATGCCAAAAAAGGCGAAGATATTTCAGGTTCAGGCGTGCTCGAAATTTTACCCGATGGTTTTGGCTTCCTGCGTACCGAAGAGAATACTTACCTATCAGGTCCTGATGATCTCTATGTATCGCCAAGCCAAATTCGTCGTTTTGGCTTGCGCCAAGGTGATACGGTATCGGGTCGCATTCGCACCCCTAAAGATGGCGAGCGTTACTTCGCGCTATTAAAGGTTGATAGCATCAACTTTGAACCGCCAGAAGTGGCACAACACAAAATTCTATTCGAAAACCTAACCCCCTTACATGCCAACAAGCGTTTGCGTATGGAAATTGGTAATGGCTCGACAGAAGATATTACCGCGCGCGTGATTGATTTGGTCGCACCTTTTGGTAAAGGTCAGCGTGGCTTAATTGTTGCGCCACCAAAAGCGGGTAAAACCATGATGTTGCAAAACATCGCACACTCGATTGCGGTGAACCATCCTGATGCTTACCTCATTGTGCTACTCATTGACGAGCGTCCAGAAGAAGTAACCGAAATGCAGCGTACCGTGCGCGGTGAAGTAATTGCTTCAACCTTTGATGAACCAGCGAGCCGCCACGTCCAAGTTGCCGAGATGGTGATTGAAAAAGCCAAGCGTTTGGTTGAGCATAAGCGTGATGTCATCATTCTGCTCGATTCAATTACTCGTTTAGCGCGTGCTTATAACACCGTAGCACCTTCATCGGGCAAAATTCTAACGGGTGGTGTCGATGCCAATGCCTTACACCGTCCTAAGCGTTTCTTTGGTGCAGCACGTAATATCGAGGAAGGTGGATCGTTGACCATTTTAGCGACAGCGCTGGTCGAAACTGGCTCTAAGATGGATGATGTGATCTATGAAGAGTTCAAGGGTACAGGTAACATGGAAGTGCATATGGATCGCCATATTGCCGAACGTCGTGTCTTCCCTGCCATTAACATCAAACGCTCTGGCACACGTCGTGAAGAGTTGTTAACGAAAGCCGATGAGCTGAATATGTTGTGGATTATTCGTAAATTCCTAGGCAATATGGGCGAAGTTGAGGCGATGGAGTTCTTGTACGACAAGCTCAAAGCGAGCAAAACGAATGAAGACTTCTTTAATTCGATGAAACGGGGATAAAAATCTCCCCTAACTCAATGCTGTTCATGTAAGAAAAATTTAGGTTCGCCCTGAGCTGGTCGAAGGGGTAGCAGTAAGCAGCCAGTGGTTAAACGATCTCACCACGAACGCTAAAGTGAACGGTATTGGGGATTAAGTGAGTAGAAATGAACGCAGGTTCGTTTACTTCTAAAAATGAACCCCGCGCAGCATCGAAATCGATAACCAAGCAAAACCAGCCATAAAAATAAAGGCAAACACCCATTCCGAAAAGCTACCTGTACGGTAAGTTGCCAATTTTAAGCGTGACTTACCATAAGGCCAAATGAGTGGGATACCAGACTTACTACAGCTATCGACAATAATATGCAACAATCCCGAAGCAATAAAACCCAAAGCAAAGCATTCACCATACCATGCAAAAGGGTGATAGTGCCAGATTGCCCAAGCAGCACCAAGCCAAAGCGGAATCCAGTGGGTAAAGGTACGATGTTTAAATAGGCGCGAGGTTTCCCGCCCTCTGCTATTACGTGATACGCCTTCGAGCCAATCGGGTGCAGACGCGCCCATCATAATGCCAAACACCCATAATGCAGTAATAGCAGGCAGGGGTTGCGGATAGGGCGGTACAACATAGCCCATCAGCAAGGCGACCGATAGGGTGACAGCAAAGGTCGCTGCTGTAATTTGATGTCCTTTTTTGGTCATATCGCGTTTTTTTCAGTATTGGGTTAAGGTGGCGCATCTTAGCATAAAAAATATGACTTAGCCCCCTTTCTTTTGTCTGTGCTTGTGCTAAAGTTGACCCTATCACGTTAATCGTGGTTTTTTACTGTTTTTTTTGCTTGTAAGGAGCGTGCTTGTGAGTCTTTCCAATGTTCGTATTGGTATTATTGGTTTGGGTTATGTTGGCTTGCCATTGGCGGTTGAGTTTGGCAAAAAGTTCGATGTGGTCGGTTTTGACATTCATCAAGCACGTATCGAGGCACTAAAAGCAGGGCATGACCATACGTTAGAAGTGTCAGATGAAGAATTGGGCGAAGCAACAAAGCTTAGCTATACTGCTAACTTAGAAGACATTCGTTCGTGCAATGTCTACATTGTGACCGTTCCGACCCCCATTGATGAACATAAATCGCCAGATTTTACACCACTAGAGAAAGCCAGTGCTTCACTGGCAAAAGTGCTCAAGCGTGATGATGTGGTGATTTATGAATCAACCGTCTATCCAGGGGCAACAGAAGAAGTGTGTGTGCCGATTTTAGAAACCAGCGGTTTGAAGTTTAACGAAGACTTTTACTGTGGTTATAGCCCTGAGCGTATCAATCCCGGTGACAAGCAGCACCGCGTCATTAATATCCTTAAAGTAACCTCTGGCTCAACACCAGCGATTGCCGATTTTGTTGATGAGCTTTATCGTAGCATCATCATTGCAGGTACGCACAAAGCCAGCAGCATGAAGGTTGCCGAGGCGGCTAAGGTTATCGAAAATACGCAGCGCGATGTCAATATTGCCCTCATTAATGAATTAGCATTAATTTTTAATCGTTTGGGTATTGATACCGAAGAAGTGCTGAAAGCTGCTGGTACTAAGTGGAACTTCTTGCCTTTCCGTCCCGGTTTGGTCGGTGGGCATTGTATCGGTGTTGACCCTTACTACCTCACCTTCAAAGCGCAAGCGGTCGGTTACAACCCTGAAATCATCCTTGCAGGTCGTCGTCTAAACGATAACATGGGTGCTTACGTGGTACAACAAATCGTAAAAATGATGCTAAAAAAACATATTGGTGTTATGGGTTCGCGTGTGCTGATTCTTGGCTTGACGTTCAAAGAAGATTGCCCTGATGTGCGTAATACGCGTGTTATTGATATGGTGAAAGAGTTTGCCGAGTATGAAACCAAGGTTGATGTTTATGATCCTTGGGCAGACAAAGCAGAAGCCAAGCATGAATACGGTATTGATCTGGTCGATATGCCAGAGGCTGGCGCTTACGATGCCATTATTTTAGCGGTTAAGCATCACCAATTTATTGAGATGGGTGCGTGTGGTATTCGTGCTTTTGGTAAAGATGAGCATGTCTTGTTTGATGTCAAATACGCGCTTGCACGTGAAGAGGTTGATGGGCGTTTGTAACCCCTGTTGCATAGAGATAGCCCATCTTATTGGTGGGCTTTTTAGTTATTTTAGACACTTTTTAAGGCGCGTAATAAGCTAATAAGTGAGTTTAGCCGACTAAAACGACAGTGTTCGTGCTCAGCAGCGGGTTACTAAGCAGCGATACTCACCGAGCTTGCTGTTCCTGCGTTGGTTGTTGCAGCAGTTGTTCCCGTTATTGCTGTCGCACTCATTTGTTCATAACGACGCATCATTGACATTAACTGCCGTTGTAATTGATCGGCAACCCCTGTATTTGTACTTGCGGCTGTTGTGGCAGATGTTGCCGCTATTGCCGCTGTATCCGATTGTACTGTTGTTATTGCCTCTAACAGGGCATCTTCATGATTAGCATCTGGCTTATGATGTCCGTGGTTACCCTTAACATTTTGCTCCGCGTTTTCAGCAGTAGTCTGCTGCTGCATTTGCATACGCGTTTGAAACTGCTCGGATACTTTTTGAAACATAGCCGTCATTTCTTCTGGCGTAACTTTGCCATCACTATCGCCATCCATTGCCGAGAAAAAACTACTGGCATCATCAGACGACACTGCTGGTGTTGTACCATTGACTGCTGGTTTTGTCTGTGAGCTTAGTGCTGCCAAAAAGGACTGACTGTCAATCGTTCCCTGTCCACTTGGGTCAAGTTGCGAAAAAACATCCTTAGTCAGTTGACTGGCATCTGGTTTTTTATGTGCATGATGCATACCCTGCATCATGTTTGCATTCATGCTATTGCTCATACCGCTGATACTACTCATGGTGTGGCTCCTTTATTTGGTTTAATTTTCTGTGTGTGCTTGCGGTTATCATTTTTACCACTAAGGTAAAGTGTTCGCTATTTGTCTTTTACACTATGCAAAATTGATACCAAATTGAGCAGATAAGAAAAATAAAACGCATTTATGGACTAGGCCGTCTAGTCTAGTTATGCTAAAGTTTGCTCAAGTTACCTCATTCAAGTGTTGTTCAAATGTTAGATCCAACAGCAGATAAAATTCTACAGGCAGCGAAAGAAGCCTTTTACACGCAGGGCTATCGTGTGAGTATGGTCGATATTGCCAAGCGGGCGGGCGTTGCCAAGCAAACGCTATATAACCATTTTGACAATAAAGAGGCATTGTTTGCGGTAGTGATGCAAGGCTGCAAGGCAGAGGCAGCGGCGATTTTGCAGAATCAAACACTCAGCATTGAGGTAAAAATGCTGCAGTTTGCTTATGCCTTACGACATGTTGCCATGACGCCATCGGGAATTGCGGGTTATCGTGCGATGACCGCTGAAGCACATCACTTTCCAGAGGTCGCAGCCAGCTTTTATCAGCAGGGCGCGGGGGTGTTGCATCAGCAACTGGCTTCGGTGTTAGGGCAGGCGCATCAACAAGGATTGCTCTGTTGTGAGTCGCCAACCTTGGCAGCAGACATGTTGTTTTCGATGTTGACAGGGTTTGAGCGCAGTCGATTATTGTTGGGCGTTCCACAAGGCGATGACGGAACGGATGCCCGTGTGAAACCAATTGTAGATGCGTTTTTACGCGCATTTATCCATCAAACATAGGAGTGGATAGCATGAATCGGAAACGATTGTGGGTGGCGTTAAGCGCAATATTATTGTCCGCTTGTAACGATGACACAGCGAAAAAAGCACCCGCAGCGGGCGGTATGCCACCTGCTCAGGTCGAGGTGGTCACACCGAGCCGTATCACCTTACAAGATACGCTCACCTTGCCAGCACGCTTGCAAGCGGTGCGCTCAGCGCAGGTACGTGCGCGGGTGGAGGGGATTGTCGAGCGTCGCACCTTTAAAGAAGGCAGTGAAGTGAAGGTGGGTGATGTGTTGTTTCAGATCGACCCTAAGGTATTGCAAGCCAATGTGCTGTCGGCGAAAGCAGGTGTGATGAAAGCACAAGCAGATGAGCGTATTGCGACACAAACCGCCAAGCGACTGGGCGCATTAGTGCCCGAAAAAGCAGCCAGTCAGCAGGACCTAGACAACGCCAATGCGACCTTAGCACGCGCCAAAGCTGATGTGGCATCGGCAACGGCAGCCTTAACTCGCGCCGAGATTGATTTGAGCTATGCCCGCGTTACCGCGCCGATCAGTGGTCGTATTGGTCGCGCGTTGGTGACAGAGGGGGCGCTGGTCGGCAAAGGTGAAGCGACACCTTTAGCAGTGGTTGAGCAGATGGATCCGATGTGGGTGAATTTTTCCTTATCGAGTAGTCAATACGCGCAATTACGCGATGTGGTAGCGAAAGAAGCGGGCGATGGCGTGGCACAAATTACCATGATGCTGGGCGAAAAGCAGGCGTATCCTGCCAAAGGAAAACTGTTGTTTTCTGACCCTTCGGTCGATGCCAGCACAGGCAGCGTTGGGTTGCGTGCCGAATTTGCCAATAGCGAAGGTCGCCTCCTTTCTGGTCAGTTTGTATCGGTGGTGTTACCCATTTCGGGCGATAACACGGTACTGACCGTGCCGCAAAAAGCCGTACAAGCCTCCCCACAGGGACAAATCGTGATGACCGTGACAGGTGAAGGCAAAGTTGCACCCCGTCCCATTAAAACGGGTGCATTGGTAGGTGGTGCTTGGGTGGTGTTATCAGGATTGCAGGGCGATGAGCAAATTATCGTCAACGGCTTACAAAAAGCGCGTCCCGGCAGCATGGTGACAGCGGTTCCTGCTGGTATGCCGCCAGCTGCGCCAACGGCTGGGGGTAAATAACCATGCTACCGCAGTTTTTCATTACGCGCCCTATCTTTGCATGGGTTATT
>DYST01000005.1:27863-39685 GCA_020726325.1 Thiomicrospira cyclica
ATGCTACCGCAGTTTTTCATTACGCGCCCTATCTTTGCATGGGTTATTGCGTTATCGGTATTGATGGCGGGGGCTTTGGCACTGACCAAATTGCCTGTATCGCAGTATCCTGAAGTGGCACCGCCCGCACTCAATATTGCCGTAACCTATCCCGGTGCGAGTGCGCAGCAGGTCGAAGAAAGCGTGACGACGCTGATTGAACAGGAAATGAACGGCATTGAAAACCTGCTGTACATGGAATCATCGAGTGAGTTCACTGGCGAAGCCAGTTTAACCATCACCTTTGCCACAGGTACTAATTTGGATGTGGCGAATATGGAGGTGCAAAACCGCATCAAACGTATCGAGTCACGTTTGCCTGATGAAGTGCGCCGCATGGGCATTACCGTCACCAAGTCTCGCCGCAATTTCCTGATGTTTGTGATGCTGACCTCGCCCGATAACAGTTACAGTACCGTCGAGTTGGGTGCGTTTGCCTCGGCGCGGGTGTTAGACAATGTACGCCGTGTGCAAGGGGTCGGCGAAGCCTTATTGTTTGGTACAGACTATTCAATGCGCATCTGGCTTGATCCGATTAAGCTGGCCGCTTACAACATGAGCCCAAGCGATGCCTTAACGGCTGTGAAAGCACAGAATATTCAGGTGTCAACAGGTGGGTTGGGTGTGCTACCTGCGATGCCTGGGCAGGAGCTTAATGCGACCATCATCACCAATACGCGTATCAATACGGTGGCTGAGTTTGAACAGGTGATTTTGCGTACCGATAAAAACGGTAGTAGCGTGCGCTTAAAAGATGTCGCGACCATCGAGCTGGGCGCACAAGACTATTCGCGTAATGTTAAGTTGAATGGCAAGCCAGCGGTGGGTATTGGTATCAAACTCGCACCGACGGATAACGCCTTAGAAACCGTCAAACGTGTTAAAGCACGGATGGCATCTTTAGAAGGTGCTTTCCCTGCTGGTATTACGTGGGATGTGCCTTACGATACCTCGCGCTTTGTCGATATTTCGATTCGTGAAGTGATTAAAACGCTGCTTGAAGCCTTCTTGCTGGTGTTCTTGGTGATGTGGCTGTTCATGGGCAACCTACGCGCGGCGATTATCCCAACCATTGTGGTGCCTGTGTCGTTAATGGGTACGATGCTGGGCTTGTATGTGATGGGTTACTCGATCAACGTCTTGACCCTATTCGCCATGATTTTAGCGATTGGTATTTTGGTCGATGACGCCATTGTGGTGGTCGAAAACGTCGAACGTATCATGACCGAAGAAGGGCTAGATGCCAAAGCCGCTACCCGCAAAGCCATGACGCAAATTTTTGGCGCGATCATCGGTATCACCTTGGTGTTGATGGCGGTGTTTGTGCCAATGGCATTCTTCACGGGTTCGGTGGGGGCGATTTATCGTCAGTTCTCTGTCACGCTGGTCATGACCATTGCTTTTTCTGCCTTTTTTGCCTTGTCGCTGACACCAGCATTAACCACCACCTTATTGCGCCAAAAAGACATGCAACATCATGGCGGATTATTGGGCTGGTTTAACGATAAGTTCGCCAACTTCACGAATGGTTACGTGCGTTGGATCGGTGCGTTTTTAGTGCGTCCAATACGGCTGGGCATCATTTATACGGTGATTGTCGGCGTGACAGCGTTTATGTATCTAAAACTGCCCAACGGCTTTTTACCCGAAGAAGACCAGGGCTATTTGGTCAATCTGATTCAATTACCATCGGGTGCGACGCAAGAGCGTACCTTGGAAGTGCTGGCAGAGTTGGAGAAGTTTTACGTTGCCCAGCCAGAAGTTGCCAAAGTGATTACGGTTGCAGGGTTTAGCTTCTTGGGTAAAGGGCAAGATGCAGGGATTGCCTTTGTGCGTCTGAAAGAATGGGATGAACGCATGGCGGCAGGGAGCGATGCGAAGAGCCTTGCCATGCGTGCCAATATGGCGTTTTTCAAGATTAAATCGGCGATGATGTTCGCCATCAATCCACCGCCCATTCCTGAGTTGGCAGCGGTGGGTGGCTTCGATTTCCGGCTGATGGATATTGGCGCTGTGGGGCGTGAAAAACTGCTCGAAGCACGCAATATGGTGCTGGGTATGGCGAGCCAAAATGCTACCTTGGCAGGGGTTCGTCCTGAAAGTAAGGAATTTTCTAGCCAGCTATATTTCGATGTTGATCGCATTAAAGCGCAAGCAACCAATATTGACTTGAACGAAGTGAACAACGTGCTACAAGTCGGCTTGGGGTCGGCTTATGTTAACGACTTTATTCGTGATGGTCGTGTGTTGCGCGTGCAAATGCGTGTTAATGCGCAAACCTTGGCAACACCCGATACCATTTTGGCGTTGCGCGTCAAAAACCGCGCCGGCGAGTTAGTGCCTTTGTCGGAGTTCGTCACCCCAAGTTGGGTGGTGGGTGCGCCTAAACTCGACCGCTATAACGGTGTGCCGTCGATGAAAATTGCGGGTAATCCAGCTCCCAGCTTTACCACAGGTGATGCGATGATGAGCATGCAAGGCATGGCAACAAACTTGCCTGCGGGTATTGGTTTCGATTGGTCGGGAACGTCTTACGAGGAGCGTTTGTCGGCATCGCAAGCGGGCTTGTTGTTCGCCTTATCCATTTTGGTAGTATTTTTGGTGTTAGCGGCTTTGTATGAAAGTTGGTCAGTGCCGTTTGCCATTTTGTTGGTCGTACCGCTGGGCTTGTTTGGTCAGGTGTTGGCGGTGCAGTCGGTAGGCATGCCGAATGACATCTACTTTAAGGTCGGTATGGTGGTGATTATTGGCTTGGCGGCGAAAAATGCTATTTTGATTGTCGAGTTTTCGCGTCAGTTAGAGCTGGAAGGTAAGGAGCTGGTCGCGTCGATTATAGAAGCCGCGCGTTTGCGTTTGCGTCCGATCATCATGACCTCGATTGCCTTTATTGCGGGCGTGTTGCCCTTGGCATTGTCTACGGGCGCGGGTGCGGCAAGCCGTAATGCCATTGGTACAGGCGTTGCAGGGGGGATGTTGTCGGCGACTTTCTTGGCGATTTTATTCGTACCTGTGTTGTATCTCATCATTCGTAAGCTATTCCCCGGTGGACAACCGATTGATCATGAGCAGGAGGTGAGTCATGGATAAGTTAGGATTACTGATGTCGGACTATTGTACTTCTGCTGATGGGGCAAACACCCCCACTTGCATCGGTTTTCCACGATGGGTTCCCCAGTCTGCATTGCAGACTGACCCAACGGGAAAAATACGCTCGTTTCGTGGTTTGCGCCCATCGCGCTCACTGCTGTTAGGCACATTGTTGGCAGCTACCCTCGCTGGCTGCGCCCCCATGAAAGAAGCAACGACTGCCAAAGTCGATGCCAGTTTGTTAGAAAATCAAGCGCAAAAGGCACCCGCACTGCCGCAATGGCAAGGGTTCTTCACTGATGTACGTTTGCAAGCCTTGATCGGGCAGGCACTGAATAACAACCGTGACTTACGGCTAGGGCTTGCCCGCGTGAGTGAAGCACGCGCCCAGTATGGCGTTACGCGAGCGGATCGTTATCCGAGTATTGACGGGTTTGTATCGGGTACGCGCAGCAGCCAACCTGCCGATATTTCACCGATGGGGCGTCGTTTCGATTTGACCAAAGGAGAAGTGGGCATCAGTTTACCCAGCTACGAGTTAGATTTGTGGGGACGTGTCGCCAATTTAACCGAAGCCGCGCAAGCCAGCTATTTGGCGAGCGAAGCCAATGCCTTAGCAGTGCAATTAGCCTTAGTGGGTGATATCGCCAATGCCTATTATCAGTGGCTTGAAACACAAGAAAAACTGGTGATTTCTGATGGCATTTACCAAAATCGCTTGTCAGTCCGTGGCATTATCGACAAACGCCTCGCGGTTGGCTTGGCAACGGAAACCGAGCGTTTACAAGCCGAAGCCCTAAACGATGGGCTACTGCGCGATAGCGCCGAAATTGCCCGTCAGCACAAAGCTGCCGTCAATACCCTCGCCGTGTTGGTGGGCACACCCTTGACCGATGCTAGCATCGGGTCAGGTCAGCCTTTAGCGCAACAGGCTGACAGTAAAGTCTTGCCCGACCAAGTGCCTTCTAGTCTGTTGTTACGTCGCCCCGATGTGCAAGCGGCAGAGTTGCGCCTAAAAGCAAGCGAAGCTAATGTCGATGCAGCGCGTGCTGCTTTCTTGCCTCGCATTGCCCTGACCGCCAGCTATGGCACAGCCAGTAGTTCGTTGACAGGGTTATTGAGCGACAACAGCGAAAACTGGAGTTTTGTGCCGCAAATCACCATCCCGCTGTTTAATGTCGGACGCACGCAAGCGGCTTACGATTTGGTATCAGCGCGTCAGGTGCAAGCCGTCGCCGACTACGAAAAGACAATTCAAAACGCCTTCAAAGAAGTCGCCGATGCTTTGGTCAACCGTACCAGCTATGCGGTTCAGGTCAAACATCAGCGCGATTTGCACCAACACCAACGCGAACGCCTCACCATCAGCAGCAAACGCTATGAACAAGGCATGAGCAACTACATGGAAGTGTTAGATGCCCAACGCGAAACCTATAGCGCCGAGCAGACATTACTGACACTGATGCGCGCTCAAAAAGCCGCCGATGTTGCCCTGTTTAAAGCACTTGGGGGTGGGGCTTCATAACGCGCTTGTTTGCTGCTATTTTTTTATTGCGCATACTTTACTTAACAGGCTACACTAATACGCATTGCTAATGAAGAGAATTGCTATGACCATGCAAGATCGAAATGCATTAAGTTGCGAAGAAGTTACCCAATCAGAATCACGCTGGCTACTGGCATTAGAAACAAGTGGTCTTGGGGTTTGTGATTGGTTGCCACAAGAAAATATTATTTATTTTTCAGCACGTTGGAAAACGATGCTGGGCTATGCCATCACAGACTTAGTAGACAAGTATGAAACTTGGGTTAGTCTCTTGCATCCTGACGAATCTGAGCAGGTTTGCTCTGATCTTTGTCAGCGTATCGAAGATCCAGAAACAGATCGCTTTCAATTAGAGTTTCGTTTGCGTTGTAAAGAAGGGAATTATCGTTGGCTACTTGCGCAAGTGAAAGTGGTTGCACGAGATGAGCAAGGGCGTGCGCTGCGTGTGGTTGCTACGCATGCTGATATTCACGAAGCGAAGCTTTTGCACGAACGCGCACATTATTTAGCGTTTTACGATCAGCTTACAGGTTTACCCAACCGTCAAATGTTGGTCGATTTGGCGACACGTGTGTTAGATCGGGCGCAGCGCACCAAAGATCATGTTGCGGTTTGTGTCTTGGATGTTGATCAATTTAAATTGGTGAATGATGCTTTAGGGCATGAGCAGGGTAATTTGCTCTTAGCGCGTTTAGCAGCGCGTGTTCAGGGTCAGTTGCGTGTTAGCGATTTGATGTCTCGTCTTTCGGGTGATAATTTCGCGCTTTTTTTGCCAGGTCTTGATGAGCAAGGGGTGCGCTCCTTTGTGACGCGCTTACAATCTTCGGCAGCAGAACCCTTTTCGATTGTTGGTGGTCAGTCGTTTTATATTCGCTTTTCTCTGGGAATTGCTTTTTTTCCAGATGATGGCGATACCATTAATAGCTTGCTGCATCATGCCGAAGAGGCAATGTACGAATCTAAAGCACAAGGTGGCAATCAGGTAACGGTATTTAATATCGAAATTGGTAAGCGTTTGCACCGTCGTATTCAGCTCGAAGTGGGCTTGCGTGAAGCAATTTTACATGAATCCTTAGATGTGCGTTTGCAGCCACAAATCGCTTTGGCGACAGGTGAATTGGTTGGTTTTGAATCTTTGATGCGCTGGACAGATGAATCGGGCATTATTTCTCCAGCCGAGTTTATTCCTGTTGCCGAAAGTAGCGGCTTGATCGTTCCGATGGGTTACTGGATGTTAGAACAAATTATTGCCCTACTTTCTCATCGGCAAGAGAACCATCAAAAGATGCTACCCATTGCCGTGAATTTATCGCCCATTCAATTTAGGCAGCATGATTTGGCGGATCGTATTGGTCAGCTATTGCATCGTTATGGTGTTGATGGCTGCTGGCTGCATTTAGAAGTGACAGAAAGCATGGTCTTACACGATCAAATATTAGCGGGGCAAATGATTACCCAATTACACGATTTGGGCGTTTGCTGGGCACTCGATGATTTTGGTGTTGGCTGTTCTAATTTTGCTTACTTGCAAGCGCATGCGTTTGATGTACTTAAAATAGATCGTCAGTTTGTCGAAGGGGTAGGGGGTAATCGCCAACAGCAAGCGATTGTGCGCGGTATGATCGAACTATCTCACGCGCTTGATATGCACGTCTTAGCCGAAGGCGGATCGCTTGAAGATATGTCCATACTGCGTCAGCTTGGTTGTGATCGGGTGCAGAGTTTTGCTTTAGCAGAACCCCTAACCGTGCAACAAGCGGCTGTCTTGATGACGGAGCCGTTGATGCCGTGGCAAAAACAACTCATTTCCTAATGTAGTGTCGGTAAGGATTTAACACGCCATAAATTGATGAGTTTTGCGCAGCCTGCGCGTAGTTGTTGCCAGTTAGCGGGTAAAATAAGATGTGCTAACGCGCCTGTTGGAAAAAGTTTGACTTCGTGCAGTCCATTACTTTCAGGGACAAGATGGGTAAGTAGCTGTTCTAAACTGGGATTGTGTCCGACGATTAAGACACGATGGCTATCCGTTGGGATCTGTGTCAGTGCATTGAGTAAGGCTTCTAAGCTGGCTTCGTATAAGCTCGCTTCGTGTTGACAGGGAATGCTGCTATTGGGGTCGAAGTGGCTTTTGGCACGGCGAATGGTTTGTAAGGTTCTTTTGGCTGGCGATGTTAGGATATAGTCGGGGATCAGGTTCTGATGATGCAACCATCGTCCCATGGTATGTGCATCCTCGCGCCCCCGTTCACTGAGGGGACGCTCAAAATCGATCAGGCTTGGATCGCTATGATCGGATTTGGTATGACGTAAAATTAATAGTTCACGCAAAGCAGGTGTGGAAGTCGTATTCATTGCCTTTAGATGCCGTAAGTTTGACGATAAGTCTGCATTGCATCTAAATGCATTGCTAAGCCTTCGTGTTCACGGATATGCTCGATTAGGTTTGCCATGGTCACAATGGGAATGACTGGAATACCAAAGGTATCTTGTACTTCTTGTACGCTCGATTTTTCACCTGTCCCTTTTTCCATGCGGTCAAGCGCAATGACGACACCAGCAGGTGTTGCACCTTGTGCTGTGATTATTTCAATCGATTCGCGAATCGCAGTACCTGCAGTAATGACATCATCAACAATCAGAACGCGCCCTGCTAAAGGCGTACCGACAATGCTACCGCCTTCGCCGTGTATTTTCGCTTCTTTACGGTTAAAGGCGTAAGGACGATCCTGCTGATGATGTTCGCTTAGGGCAACACTGGCTGCCGACACTAAGGGAATACCCTTATAGGCAGGTCCAAACATCACATCATAGTCGATGCCACAATGAGCAATGGCAGAGGCATAAAACTGTCCCAATTTAGCAAGGCGAGTGCCTGTATTAAATAAGCCAGCATTAAAGAAATAAGGGCTAGTGCGACCCGATTTAAGGGTAAACTCACCAAAACGCAGCGCGTCAGTGGCTAAAATAAAGTCGATAAAGTCGTGTTGATAAGGGTGCATAATGATTTTTTCGATTTTTTCGCTAAACTAATGCGCTATTTATACGCCATCTTTGCGTAAAATGGAAGTGGTTATGCGCAATTACGATAGGGGGTTAAACATGCAGCAAAATGCAGGTATTGTTATTACAGGTGCGGGGCGGCGTATGGGGGCTGCTTTTGCCTCTGCTTTATTGGCAGAGGGCTATGCTGTATTGGGGAGTTATCGCCGTTATATGCCAGAGGTGGATGTCTTACGCGCGGCTGGTGCGATTATGATTCAAGCTGACTTAGCAACGCAAGCAGGTGTTACTAATTTTGCGCAACAGGTGCGCATGCATTTTTCGAGCTTACGAGCCCTCATTCACAACGCTTCCATTTGGCACTCTGATGCTGAAATGGCTATCAATACCGCCTTGCGTGATGCGACTTTCGCGCTACATGTACATAGTCCACATTATCTAAACGAAACCCTAAGCGATTTATTACAAGCCCATGATGAGATGAGCGATATTGTCCATATCTCCGATGCTAACGTCCCTTTTGGCAAAGCCGACAGGGCACTGTATTTAGCTTCTAAGGCGGGTGCAGAAGCGGTCATGCGATCTCATGCGCAGCGACTCGCACCCAAGGTGAAAGTCAATACCATCGCACCCGGATTAATTGCCTTTCATGATGGTGATGGTGAGGATTATAAACAAAAGCGTTTGTCACGCTCATTGCTTGGTATCGAGCCGCAATTTGATGAAGTCGTTAAAGCCTTGCGTTTTATATTAGACAGTCGCTACAGCACAGGAGCGGTATTGACGCTCGATGGTGGGCGTAAAGATTAGCCTGCTTTCTATTGATCAGTAAAAGGCGTTGTTAGTGGAAATGGTGCTTGCAGTTGACTCCCATCGGCTAGATCGATGAGCAATGTCAGTTGCCATTCCATGCGATCGATTGTACAAAATGCGAGCAGCATCTTTCCTGTCCAGCTGCCATCGGCTTGCTGTTTGAGCGTGATACGATTATAACCCATATACATATTACTACCATTAATATCAAGCTGAACCCGTGTTGGTGTTACTCCCTCAATATGCGCATTCACTGCCAGCTGTTTTGCAATGGGGATAGGTTTGGGCGTAATGTCTAAACTGAGCTTAATATCCTGATGGGTGTTGTAGCAGGCTTGCTGGTGTAAGTTGCACGCTTTTGCCAATGGGGTGCTGGTAATGTTTTGTGCTGGTGCGTGTTGCGTCCACCATAAAAAAAGCGCGATCAGAAGCGTGACAGAGGGCAGAATGAGCGTCCATTTGATGTTCATGAGGTGCTACCGTTTGAAACATTACAAACATCGACACTGACCACACAATTGCGTCCTTTTGTTTTGGCTTGATAGAGTGCCTGATCTGATTTTTGTAAAATACTATCGGCATTTTCTGCTTTACGATCTGTACAGCTCGCAATACCAATGCTGACCGTATAGGTAATGGCGATTGTTTCAAAGATAACAGTTGATTCATGGATGCAACTACGTACTTTTTCAGCAAAAACCAACGCACCTTGAGCCGTGGTTTCAGGCAAAACAATAACAAACTCTTCACCA
Organism: Thiomicrospira cyclica; assembly: GCA_020726325.1. GTDB lineage: Bacteria > Pseudomonadota > Gammaproteobacteria > Thiomicrospirales > Thiomicrospiraceae. The sequence continues at coordinate 37,101 of DYST01000005.1, forward strand.
CCAAGGCGACCGATGTGGTCTGTCTTACGGATGAGTGATTTAATCGTTTCAGAAAAATGAGATAGAACTGCATCACCTGCCGCATGTCCCCACGTATCATTAATGCGTTTAAAGTGATCAAGATCGAGCATTAATACACTAATGGCGTTGCCCATACGTCGAAAGCGGGCACACTCTGCCTCTAGTTCATTCATCAGATGACGACGGTTGGCTAGTCCAGTTAAGCCATCTGTTGTTGCCATTTCTGTCAGGGCTTGTTCGAGCTTTTTCTGGCGAGTTTCATCAATTAAATAGCCATGAAGCTGTACAATTTTACCCGAGCTATTGCGTTCGCTAATGGTGTAGTCGTGTAGATAGCGGATACTGCCATCTGGTCTGATAATGCGGTAGTGCTGTTCCCATTTATTGCGATTTTTGCGCACAAACTGTTCAACCTCAGCTGCAACGCCAGCTAAATCGTCGGGATGTACACATTCGGCATAACGAAAGCTAACATCGGTCATTTGTTGCGCGCTATAGCCAAAGAGATTGGTTACATTTTCAGAGGCAAAACTAAGCGGCCAGTGACTTTCTAAGTCCCAGACCAGAACCGATACAGGACCTTGCGCAAAAAGATCGCGTTCACTACGCATGGCAGCTTGTGCTTCGATTAGGTCTGACATATCCGAAAAAGCGACAACAGCACCGACAATCTCGTCAACATCTTCTATTGGGGTTACAATCAAACGAATGGGAATAAAATGTCCGTCTTTATGAATAAACAGTTCATTAACCTGACGGCGCATACCATCTTTTAGCGTGAGGTGAATTGGGCAGTCAGTGTGTGTATAAAGCTCACCTGTTGGGCGGTGGTGGTGAAAGAGCGCGTGTTGATCTTTACCTAATACTTCGTCCAATTCATAACCAAGGATGTCGAGCGCGGCAGGATTAATAAAGGTGCAGACTTCCCGTGAATCCACGCCATACACCCCTTCACCTAAGGCAGCAATCAGTTGATTGGTAATGTTTTGCTCTTTTATTTGCATAGCGTCGTAGAGGATTCCTGTTGCCCAGTGTGTATTGTTTTTACTTTGAACTTGATGTTATTTCATTCCTTCTTTTTTGTCTAGTCCTTCGTGTTGTTTGTGATGGTGTTAGCGGTTGACACTTGGGGCAATAAAAGCTGGATCTTCCAGCAAGTTTGATATTTTCAATTGGCGTTTTACAGACAGGGCAGGGTTTATTTTCTCTGCCATAAACAGCCAGTGTTTGCGCAAAATACCCTGGGTTACCATCGGGATTCACAAAATCTTTTAGTGTACTGCCGCCCTGAGCAATGGCACGATTGAGAATAGCAACAATGTGTTGATGCAAACGTGTGATTTCATCGATCGTTAAGCTAGTTGCGATGCGTGCGGGATGGACGCCAGCTAAGAACAGACTTTCGCAGGCGTAAATATTACCAATACCAACCACGATCGCGTTATTCATAATACAGGTTTTAATGGGCGAGCGGCGTTTTTTGAGTGCGGCTGCGAAACGCTCAACCGTAAAAGCATCCGCTAAAGGCTCAATCCCTAATTTAGTCAGCAGCGGATGAGATTCGGGCTTATTATCGGCGATTAAAAAGCCAAAACGCCGCATATCGTGATAACGCAGGGCGGTTTCACCAAAAGTCAGTTGCCAGTGATCGTGTTTTCGCCATTCACTATCGGGAGTCGTGATGCGTAAACTTCCTGCCATCCCTAAATGAATGATGAGCGCGTTATCTTCAAAGTGAAGCAATAAGTATTTGGCACGACGATTAATGGCGATTAATGGGCTATTAATTAGCGCGTCGAGTTCGGTAATCGGCACAGGGTAGCGTAGTTTTGGTTGCTTAACAAAAACAGCAGTGAGTGTTTTTCCTGTCAGATGGGGCAGAATGCCACGTTTGGTGGTTTCGACTTCGGGAAGTTCGGGCATGATGAGCGTTAATACCTCTTGTTCTATCTATCATAATTATGTTTCAGTTTTATGATAATAGCATAATTTTTTTAGTCGAATATGACAAATGCAAAAACCCGCACAATGGCGGGTTTTTGGTAAAATCAGCGTAATCAACTTACTTGATTTTAGCTTCCTTAAACAGGACGTGCTTACGAACCTTAGGGTCGAATTTCATGAATTCTAACTTTTCAGGTGTAGTACGCTTGTTCTTGGTTGTCGTGTAGAAAAAACCTGTATCAGCAGTAGATACCAATTTAATCTTTTCGCGAATTGATTTTGCCATGATCTCAGCTCCTTAGATTTTTGAGCCGTTAGCGCGTAAAGCACCAACAATTGCTTCAACACCGAGCTTGTCAATCGTGCGCAAGCCGTTAGCAGAAACGCGAAGACGAACAAAACGCTGCTCAGATTCTAACCACAAGCGTTTGCTATGCAGGTTAGGCAGAAAGCGACGCTTAGTTTTGATGTTAGAGTGAGACACTTTGTTTCCAGTTACGGTACGCTTACCAGTAACTTGACAGATACGTGCCATAATGAAATTCCTTTATCGTCAAATGACAAAGGCGGCATTATATTCTTTTTCGTTAAAACTTGTCAAGCACTTACGTGAGAATCTT
>DYST01000058.1 GCA_020726325.1 Thiomicrospira cyclica
AAATTAAAAAAGTTAAAATACCTGACAACATCATTGCCGCAACAGCCAAAATTTACGATTTGACGTTGGTTACACACAATACCGCTGATTTTTTAGCATTTTCTCTACCGATTTTGGATATTATTAGCGAAGGTTAACAGGTTTTATTATGGCAATTTTAGTCGCTGGATTAGGGGTTTCGGGTCAGGCAGCATTGCGTTTTTTAAGTCAGCAAGATGACGATCTTTTTGCTTTTGATACACGCCCATCATTTGATGCTACTTATTTGCAGCAGGCGTTTCCTACCATACCTTTTGCCGTGGGTAACTTGCCTACGGCGTGGATACAGGATGTAACTATGTTGGTGTTAAGTCCTGGTATTGACCCGAATGAACCTTGGGTGCAGGCTTTGCGTATTCAGGGCGTTGAAGTGGTTGGTGAAGTTGAGTTATTTTGTCGTGCGCTTCCAGCGGATAAAAAACTCATTGCCATCACGGGCAGTAATGGTAAAAGTACCGTCACGACTTTGGTTGGGGCGTTATTGAATGAGCAGGGTTATCGCGTTGCTGTTGGCGGTAATTTAGGTACGCCAGCTTTAGATTTGTTGTTGCAACAGCCCGATGCAGATATCTTTGTTTTAGAGTTATCCAGTTTTCAGTTAGAAACCACGCACAGCATGAAAGCCGATAGTGCGACAATCTTAAACATTAGCCCCGATCATTTAGATCGCTATGGTGAAATGGAAGCTTATATTGCTGCTAAAGCGCCGATCTATCGAATGACCAAGCTCGCTGTGATTAATCGTGATGATGTGCTTGTCGGTACGCTTTGTCCGCATGATGTCAGTCATGTTAGCTTTGGTTTATCTGAACCGATACAGGCAGGCGATACGGGCATAACGATGTATGCTGGGCAGGATTTTTTATCAGTATGGTTGCCTGGTGCAGAAGCAGCAGAACCTTGGTTTGACACTTCCGATTTGTTGTTAGTGGGCAGACATAACTGGAGTAATTGTTTGGCAGCCCTCGCGTTATGTTTACCATTCGGTTTGCAGCGTGAAGCAGTCGTGCGGGTACTCAGTCGTTTTACAGGCTTGTTGCATCGTGCGCAGTTGGTTAAGGTGGTATCTGGTATACGTTGGGTGAATGATTCTAAAGGGACAAATGTCGGCTCAACCATTTCTGCCGTGATCAGTTTGGGTGTGGACGCGCCCGTTATTTTACTGGCAGGTGGTCAGGGCAAAGGACAGGACTTTTCAGTGTTAAGTGCGCCTTTGTCGCAGTACGCGCGTGCGTTGATTGTTTTTGGCGAAGATGGCGCACAGATTGCACGTGCTTGTCATACCGCCTGTGCGGTACATTCTGTTGAGAATATGACACAAGCGGTAACCTTAGCAAGAGATTTAGCTCAAACGGGTGATGTTGTGTTACTGTCTCCTGCTTGTGCCAGTTTTGATCAATTCAGCAACTATGGGCATCGTGGTGATGTCTTTATCGATTTGGTGGAGTCATTGCGTGAAGCGTGCGATTAAGTGGATTGGCAAACGCATCAGTATTCGCCCTTGGTCAATTCAGGATAACGCGCCCATTGATTGGTCGTTAGTTGGTGTCTTGTTGGTTTTGTCGTGTATTGGTGTGGTGATGGTTGGCTCTGCTTCGATTGCGATTGCCGAAAAGCGTTATGCTTTTGAGCTGCGTTATGCCTTGCATCAAATCATATTTTTGCTCGGTGCTTTCGCGCTTTCTTTGCTGATTGTACAGCGAACGACATTGGCGTGGTGGCGTGATAATCGCGGTGCTTTGTTATTGGCAGCGATGGTATTGGTTATGGCCGCTTTGGTCTTTGGGCGCGAGATTAATGGGGCAAGGCGTTGGTTGAGTTTGGGGCTTTTTAACCTTCAGCCTTCTGAATTTTTGAAGTTGGTAGTCATTGTTTTTATGGCTGCTTATCTCGAAAAACATTTCCAAATGCAACAAGATGAACAAGGTAATCGTGATTGGAAACGTGAAAAAGAACAGCAAATGCAAGCGGTTAAACGCTTGCTGTTGCCGATTTTACCGATTTTTATTCTTCTTTTATTGCAGCCAGATTTTGGTAGTTTATCCGTTATTTTATTGCTGATTTCAGCGATGCTACTCATTGCTGGTGCACCATTGCGCTTATTTGTTTGGGCGGTTCTGCCGTTAATTGGTATTCTGATTTTTGTTATTATTATCGAGCCTTATCGTGTTGCACGTGTAACCAGTTTTCTTGATCCTTGGGAAGCAGCACAAACAACAGGTTATCAGCTAACACATTCCTTAATGGCTTTGGGAAGAGGTGATATTTTTGGCGTTGGTTTGGGTAATAGTGTCGAAAAGCTCTTCTATTTGCCCGATGCGCATACCGATTTCTTATTTGCTATCTATGGCGAAGAATTTGGTTTTGTTGGTGTTACTTTTTTAATCAGTTTATACCTATTGTTAATTTGGCGTATTTTTCGGATTGGTAGTCTTGCTAGTCAGCGCGGTCAGGTTTTTTCTGCCTTGCTCTGCTATGGTGTGGGGTCTATGATATCGGTGCAAGCCTTTATTAATATGGGCGCGAACTTAGGTCTATTGCCTACTAAAGGCTTAACGCTACCTTTGGTCAGTTATGGTGGTTCGAGTCTATTAATGACGGTGTTGTCTCTGGCGTTGGTTTTACGTGTTGATTGGGAAAATCGACATGTACAGGTAGTTGTTGAGGTGGAGTCAGCTGCTGAGGATGTTGTTGCGCAGAAAGAACATGCCTAAAATCATGATTGCCGCCGCTGGTACAGGCGGACACGTATTCCCAGGGTTAGCCATTGCCCTTGCCTTGCGTCAACAGGGCGTTGATGTTGTTTGGTTGGGTACGCAGCAGGGAAAAGCGGGAGCATGGGTCGGTAAAGAATCGATTCCATTTCATGGTATTGCGATGCAGGGGTTGCGCGGCAAAGGGCTGATGGGTTGGTTATACGCTCCTTTTCGTTTGCTACGTGCCATTGCTCAGGCATGGCGTGTACTCAGGCAAGAAAAACCCGACTTGTTATTGGTCATGGGGGGGTATATTTCTGCACCTGCTGGTATTGCCGCACGATTATTAGGCGTTCCCGTCTGGTTGCACGAACAAAATGCGATTGCAGGCTTAAGCAATCGCTTACTTGCACCTTTTAGTGAGCGTATTTTTTTAGGCTTGCCTTTGCAGTTTGTTCCTTTTGCTTGGAAAAAAGCAGAACTGATTGGTAATCCCTTGCGTGGGTGTTTACAGCGCGGTTCTCAAGCGCGTCATGATGCTAATGCCTTGAATGTGCTGATTTTAGGGGGTAGCCAAGGGGCGCAGTTTTTGAATGGCTTGTTACCTCAGGTTATCACCGTAGAAATGAGCAATAGGCTATCGATTTGGCATCAGACAGGAGTACAACAGCAGGACACTGTTGCTGATGCTTATCAAGCAGCAGGTGTTAAGGCACGAGTGGATGCCTTTATCGATGATATGGCGACTGCATACGCTTGGGCAGATGTTATCATTGCACGTTCTGGGGCACTCACGGTTGCTGAAATTGTACAAACAGCACGTCCAGCATTGTTTATTCCCTTTCCTTTTGCGGTCGACAATCATCAATATTTCAATGCATTAAGCCTAGTCACTGTCGGCGGTGCGCAGCTATTAACTCAGTCGCAGGCAAGCATTGACGCTGTGCGATCTTTTCTAAATCAGCGTTTGCATGACCCACAAATACAACAGCTCGCTTATAATAGTCTGCTTGCTTTGCCAGAAAATAATGCAGCAATTGTGTTAGCGCAGACGATTGTAGATAGAATTAGAGGGGATAAATGAAGCGGGAGTGGTAAGTTTTTACGCTTTACCCCTTATGCCTTACCTCTCACATAAAAAAGGAAAAAATTATAAGATGAGCATGTCTAGTCGAGTGCGCCATATTCATTTGGTCGGTATTGGTGGTTCTGGCATGTCGGGTATTGCCGAAGTGTTACTCACACAAGGCTTTGTTGTTAGTGGTTCTGACGCTAAGGCTTCACCTGTCACGCAACATTTAGCCGACCTTGGTGCTCAGGTTGCGATTGGTCATAATGCCGACTTAGTCAGTTCTGCTGATGTTGTGGTTGCTTCTACTGCAATCCCCAAAGATAATCCCGAATTACAAGCAGCGCGTAAGGCGCGGATTCCTGTTATTCCGCGTGCCGAAATGTTGGCAGAAATGATGCGCGGCAAGTTTGGTATTGCGGTTGCGGGGACGCATGGTAAAACCACGACTACCAGCTTGGTTGCCAGTGTCTTGGGTGAGGCGGGGCTTGATCCCACTTACGTCATTGGCGGACGACTCAATAAAACAGGCACTCATGCCAGTTTGGGTAGTAGTCATTATTTGGTTGCCGAAGCTGATGAGTCTGATGCTTCCTTTTTATATCTCAAACCAATGATGGCGATTGTTACTAACGTCGATAGCGACCATATGGAAACCTACGGCGGTAGTTTTGAAAAGCTAACGGCAACCTTCTCCGAGTTTTTGCATCATCTGCCGTTTTATGGGTTGGCAATCGTCTGTATCGACGATGCAGGCATACAAGGCTTGTTACCCCATATTACCCGCCCAATCTTGAGCTATGGGTTTTCGGAACAAGCCGATATTCGCGCTACCGATATTGAATGCTTAGGCTTGCGTTCTCGTTTTACGGTGATTGCCCCTCATCAAGAACCGTTTAGTGTCACCCTTAATATTCCTGGTGAGCACAATGTGCGTAATGCTCTCGCTACTATTGCCGTTGCTTTGGAATTGGATGTTGAAATTACTGCCATTCAACGTGCTTTAGCCGCTTTTGGTGGTGTTGGGCGACGTTTTCAAGTTTATCCAGAACAGCAGATTGCTGAAAAAACAATCACCCTTGTTGATGATTATGGTCATCATCCAACTGAGTTAGCGGCGGTATTACGCACGGCGCGTGCGGCGTTTCGTAAACAGTGTTTGGTTGCTGTTTTTCAGCCGCATCGTTACACACGTACGCGCGATTTACTCGATGACTTTGCTCAGGCATTGATGATGGCAGATGTTGTCATTCTTTTGCCTGTTTATTCAGCAGGTGAATCGCCGATTGCAGGCGCGGATAGTAAAGCCATTGCGCAAGCCATGCGTTTGCGCGGGTTTAAACAAGTGGTATTAACCGATACCTTAGAAGGGGCAACAGCCTTGTTGCCAACGATGGTACAAGCAGGCGATGTATTATTAACCATGGGTGCGGGCGATATTGGCGCACTCAGTAAGCGTTGGAGAGAGACAGTATGAGTCAAACAAGCATGACAATTGCCGTGGTGCGTGGTGGTAGTGCGAGTGAACGTGAGGTGTCTTTGCGTTCAGGCAATGCTGTCTTGAGCGCATTTGCACAAGCAGGTGCTCCTGTTTTAGATTGGACGATTAATCACTTATCCGATATGTTAAGCCTGATTGCCACTGCACCACGTCCACTGATGGTCTTTAATGCTTTGCATGGTAAAGGTGGTGAAGATGGTCAATTACAAGCATTGCTGGATATTTTGCAAGTTCCCTATACGGGTAGTGGTATGCTCGCTAGTGCCATTGCCATGGATAAGGTGCTCACTAAGCGTCTGTGGCGAGAAATGGGCTTACCAACAGCAGATTATTTTGTTGTCACGCAAGACAATATGACAACATTAATGGCGCAACCATTGCGCTATCCTCTGATGGTAAAACCAGCTTGTGAAGGTTCAAGTATTGGCATGTGCAAAGTTGACTCGGCTGAGCAATTACAAGCTGCGGTTGAAAACGCACTGACTTTCGATGACCACATTCTTCTTGAATCTTGGATTGACGGTGACGAATACACCATTGCGATTTTAGGGGATGTTGCTTTACCAATGATTCGCTTAAAAACGCCCAATAGCTTTTATGATTTTGCAGCAAAATATCAAGCGAACACAACAGAATACCTCTGTCCTTGTGGTTTATCTGCCGAAGATGAATCACGTTTTCAAGCCTTAGCACGCACTGCTTTTCGTGCCTTAGATGCCAAGGTTTGGGGGCGCATTGATTTGATGGTTGATCGTTCGGGACAGCCGTGGTTGCTTGAACTGAATACCGTACCAGGGATGACCGACCACAGCCTTGTACCAATGGCAGCAAAAGCAGCAGGTATCGATTTTACGACCTTAATACAGCGAATTGTGACCCTGTCGGCATGAATTGGCTCAAACGATTTTTTAAGCGCTTGGGACATTGGCTCTGGTTAACGCTCAAAGCAGCACTGTTTTCAGCACTGGTTGCAGGGTTGTTATGGGGAGGCTTTCAGTTATGGCATTTGTGGCAAGAGCATCAACACGGTAAACTGGTCACTGTTGAGTTGGTATCAGCAACGACATATGTCAGCGAAGATGAATTGCGTGAATTATTGCGCCCTCAATTGGGTCTGGGTTTTTGGCAGCTCGATTTGCCAATGATTCGTAACCTTGTTGAAAGTCATCCGTGGGTAGCGCGTGCGGAGGTATCACGTTTCTGGCCTAATAGCTTGCGTATTGATGTGACTGAGCAAGTGCCTGTTGCCCGTTGGGGAACAGATGAACTCTTAAATCAAGTCGGTGAAATTTTTCATCCAAATCGTACTTTTAATGGTGATAATCTCATCAAACTTTCTGCTGTCAACCCAGAGCCACGAGAGGTGTTGTCTATGCTGAGACAATTACTTGATTTAATTAATCCCTACGGGTTACACATCAGAGAGCTTCATCGACAAGCTGATGGTAGCTGGCACGCATGGTTGGTTAATGGTGATGAGTGGGTGTTGCCTGAGCAAAAGCCCTTGGCGGTGCTGAAGCGATTATTAATGCTTTATGGTAGTATTCCAAGTCAAGAAAACATGAATATGCGTATTGATCTAAGATATCGTGATGGATTTGCGGTAAAATGGTCACCTATAAAAGTAACACCTGTTGTGACAGGATCGAATACCACAGGGAATTAAGATGGCTCGCAGTAAAAAACAATCATCAAATATTGTTGTTGCATTAGATATTGGTACATCAAAAATTGTTGCCTTAGTTGCTAAAGTTGCTAGTAATGGACGCATGGAACTGATTGGCATTGGTCGTCATCCTTCGCGTGGTTTGCGTCGTGGTGTTGTTGTTGATATTGATGCCACTGTTGATGCCATTCAACATGCGGTTGATGCAGCAGAGCAAATGTCTGGTGTAACCATTGAACATGTGTATGCTGGCATTGCTGGTAGTCATATTAAAAGCTATAACCAGCATAGTATGGTGACTGTTTCTGGTGATGAAATTACTAACTATGACGTTGAACGTGTCGTTGATGATGCCGTTAAGCGCATTTCGATTCCAGGCGATCAAAAACCGTTACATATTTTAACGCAAGAATTTATTGTTGATAATCAACCAGGTATTCGTCAACCTGTTGGCATGGCGGGTGTGTCGCTCGAAACGCGAGTTCATATGATTACGGGCGCGATTAGTGCTGTGCGCAATCTTACCCGTTGCGTCGAAAACTGTCGTTTGCGCGTCGATGATTTAGTGCTAGAGCAGCTTGCTTCTGCCGAAGCAGTGTTGCTGGCAGATGAAAAAGAATTAGGTGTCTGCCTCATTGATATTGGTGCTGGTACAACGGATATTGCCGTCATTATCCAAGGTGCAATGCACCATACGGCAGTGATTCCTGTTGGTGGCGATCAGGTCACAAATGATATTGCTGCTGTCTTGCGCACCCCAATTCATGCCGCCGAAGAAATTAAAAAGAACTTTGGTTGTGCTTTGCCGCAATTAGTCAGCCCAGATGAAGAAATTGAGGTTGCTAGTGTCGGTGACCGTCCAGCACGTTGTATCAAGCGTCACACCCTCGTTGATGTTGTAGAAGCGCGTTTTGCTGAAATTTTTCAATTGATTCAGCAGGAATTGCACTTGAGTGGTTACGATCAAACCATTCGTGCAGGTGGTATTGTTTTGACGGGTGGTTCATCTCAAATCGAAGGTGCGGTTGAGCTAGCAGAAGAAATTTTTGGTGTTCCTGTGCGTTTAGGTTTGCCAGAACATTATAGTGGATTGGCACAACAATTAAATGATGCCTCATATGCGACTGGGGCGGGTTTGTTAAAATATGCAGCCGAGCATCTTGATGCTGCTAAAATTCGAGATGGTGAGGCAGAAGCTGAAGCAGAGGAAATTGTTGAAAAGCAACAGCACCATCATCAGGTAAAAGATGAAGAAGAAGGTGTTTTTGATAAAATGAAAAGCTGGTTTAAACACCAATTTTAATCGTTTTAAGGTCGGTTATGAGGTGCACGCGATTTGTCCGCACCTCTATCTGTGTTAAAATAAAAAAATTTTGTATGGAAATAAGACCGATGCTCAAGCAACGGACCATTAAAAACCCGATTCGTGCACGCGGTGTTGGGTTACACACAGGACATCATGGACTCATGTCGATGCGTCCAGCTCCCATTAATACAGGCATTATTTTTCGACGTATCGATTTGAATCCTGTCGTTGAAATTGCTGTTCATCCTAATGTGGTTAGTGAAACTGTCCTGTGTACGACACTCAGTCAAAATGATGTCAAAATATCAACTGTTGAGCACCTCATGTCTGCTTTGGCAGGGTTTGGCATTGATAATCTCTATATTGATCTCGACTCTGACGAAGTACCCATCATGGATGGCAGTGCCTCACATTTTATTTTCTTGTTGCAGTCTGCTGGTATTGCCGAACAAGAGGCAGATAAACGCTTTATTCGTATTAAGCAGTTGGTTCGTGTCGAAACAGAAAATGGTGCTTGGGCTCAATTTGAACCTTACGAGGGTTTTCGCTTGAGTTTTTCAATTGATTTTGATCATCCCGCTTTTGATGAAACGGCTAATCATCTCATGATTGAGTTTTCTTCAACGAGCTACTTAAAAGAAATCAGTCGTGCTCGCACTTTTGGTTTCATGAAAGATGTTGAGGCCTTGCGTAAACGCAATCTTGCTTTGGGTGGTAGTCTAGAAAATGCCATTGTACTTGATGAAAATGGCGTTATGAATCCAGAGGGCTTGCGTAATCAAGATGAGTTTGTGCGTCATAAGGTGCTCGATGCTGTCGGCGACTTGTATATGATTGGCTCGGGTATTGTCGGCTCTTTTACTGCTTATAAATCTGGACACGCACTTAACAATCGTTTGTTACGGACTCTGTTAAGTAATCCTGATAGCTGGGAGTTTACGACTTTAGCCGATGCAGGTGGGGCGATTAGTTACGAAGAAAATCCTGGTGCGCTAAGCCACTAAAGCATTCCCCTTTTGGGAAAGGGCTAGGGTGATGCTTTTGAAACCAAGCGTAACAACCTCGCCATACTGGCTTTTAGTGCATCGTTCGGGGCAAGTTTGTCGGTGAGTGTTTGTAATGCCCTTAATGCCTCATCGCTGGGCTTTTCGGCTGAGTGCTGTGTTTTGGATTCAACGATGTCGTTTGTTTGTGCAACAACTTGGATGCGATAGTGGCGTAAGTTGGGGTCATTGGCTGCAACTAATAAGGCTTGTGCTTCGAGCCGTAAACGACTTGCCCAAGCGGCACTTTGGGCAAGAAGTATCAGCGTATCGTCAAGAATGCTCGCGCTAACCAGTGCTTTTTGCGTGCTGGGCGTGAGGCATTTATTTAGGCGTACCAATAAGTCATTACGTTGCTCTATTTCGGCAGTAAGATGATTTAAACTGTCCGTTTTTTGTTTATATTGTTTAAACAGTGTCTGCATGGTTTGCCTTTGTCTTTTTGAGTGGTAAACTGAGCCGCTAAATTTGTATTTTACTTGGAATTATGCATGATTACCCGACTTCTGAAAACTGTTTTTGGCTCGCGTCATGAGCGTTTAGTGAAACGTTACCGTAAAGTGGTGCAAAGCATCAATGCCTTAGAGCCAGCGATGCAAGCACTATCTGATGAACAGCTACAAGCAAAAACCCTTGCCTTCAAAGACCAGTTGGCGCAAGGTATTCGTTTAGATGATTTATTACCTGAGGCGTTTGCGGTTGTGCGTGAAGCCAGCGTCCGTGTTTTTGGTATGCGCCATTTCGATGTGCAAATGATTGGTGGCATGGTATTGCACGATGGTCGCATTGCTGAAATGTTAACGGGTGAAGGCAAAACGCTCACCAGTACCCTCGCCATTTACCTGAATGCGTTGACAGGGAAGGGCGTACACGTCGTTACCGTCAACGATTACTTAGCGCAACGTGATGCGGCATGGATGGGTCAGCTTTATACCTTTTTAGGCTTAACGACAGGCGTTATTCTGTCGGGCAATCAGCAAAGCGCGGATGAAAAGCGTGCCGCCTATCATTGTGATATTACCTACGGTACGAATAACGAGTATGGCTTTGATTATCTGCGCGATAATATGACCATGTCAAAAGAAGAGCGCGCACAGCGCGGTCTTCATTATGCGGTTATTGACGAAGTTGACTCGATTTTGATTGATGAAGCGCGTACCCCTTTGATTATTTCGGGTGCGAGTGAGGATAAGAGTGATTTATATCGTGCCATTGACCGAATTGCGCCCACGTTAACGCGTCAAATTGGTGAAGGTGACGAGGTTGAAGTTGCTGGCGATTTCACCATCGATGAAAAAGCGCGTCAAGTATTGCTCACTGAAGAAGGGCATACGCACGTTGAGGCATTGCTAACAGAAGCAGGTTTTTTGCAAGCTGGAACAAGTTTGTATGATGTTGGCAATATTGTTCTGATGCATCATATCTTGGCTAGCCTCAAAGCACATCATATTTTTGTGCGCAATAAAGACTATATCGTTAAAGACGATGAAATTATTATTATTGATGAATTCACGGGTCGTCAGATGAAAGGTCGACGTTGGTCAGAAGGGATTCATCAGGCGATTGAAGCGAAAGAAAATGTCGTGATTCAAGCTGAAAGTCAAACGCTGGCGTCGATTACTTTCCAAAATTACTTCCGTCAATATGGTCGCTTGTCGGGCATGACAGGTACAGCGGATACGGAAGCGGCAGAATTGATGCAGATTTATGCCCTTGAAGTCGTACCAATTCCACCGAATCGTCCTGTTCAGCGTATCGATAGTGCTGATGCCGTATATATGGGTCAAAAAGATAAGTTCGAAGCGATTGTTGCTGACATTGAAGCGCGTAGTGCTAAGGGACAACCGATTTTGGTTGGGACGGCATCTATTGAAGCCTCAGAAACGCTATCTGCTTATTTAACGCAAAAAAGCATTGCCCATGAAGTATTAAATGCGAAACAGCATGAACGTGAAGCTTATATCATTGCTCAAGCGGGTCGCCCGATCGCCGTCACCATTGCTACCAATATGGCTGGTCGTGGTACAGATATTGTGCTCGGTGGTAACTGGGAAATGGAAGCCAAAGCCATGGGCGATGCTGACCCAGCGCACATTGCAGCCATGAAAGTAGAATGGCAAGCGCGTCATGATGCGGTTAAGGTAGCGGGTGGTTTGCATGTGATTGGTACGGAACGTCATGAATCGCGTCGTATTGATAACCAGCTGCGCGGTCGTTCGGGTCGTCAGGGCGATCCCGGTTCGAGTCGTTTCTACTTGTCGTTAGAAGATGATTTATTGCGTATTTTTGCAGGTGAAAAACTGCGCAGTATGATGCAAAAGCTCGGTATGAAAGATGGCGATGTCATTGAACATCCTTGGTTAAACCGTTCGATTGAAAATGCGCAACGTAAAGTAGAAGGTCGCAACTTTGATATTCGTAAGCAGCTGCTTGAATATGATAATGTGGCTAATGACCAGCGTCAGGCTGTTTATACGCAGCGTAACGATGTCTTAGATGCTGCCGATATTGGCGAGTGGATACAAGAGATGCGCTATGAGGTTGCTAATCTTGTGATGGATCCTTATTTGCCGCCAGCAAGTTTGGAAGATGAATGGCAGTTAGACGCGCTGATTCATACTTTGCAAGAAAACTTTGGACAAACTTTCGATGTGAAAGCTTGGGTTGAAGCCGATCAGCACTTAAATGAAGCGGGTATTCGTGCACGCATTTTAGAGTCATTGCAATCGGTATATATTGCCAAAACAGAAGCCTTGGGTGTTGATTTAATGCATCATCTTGAGCGCGTGTTCTTGTTACAAACACTCGATAGTTTATGGCGCGAGCATTTAGCGGGTATGGACTATTTACGTGCTGGTATTCACTTGCGTGGTTATGCGCAAAAGAATCCCGTACAAGAATTTAAACGTGAAGCCTTTGAAATGTTCCGTGCCTTTATGCAGGATGTCAAAGTTGAAACGGTAAAAGCCTTGTCTTTGGTACGTGTGCGTAGTGAAGAAGAAATTCTTGCTTTGGAAGAAGCAGAAAAAGCACAACGTCCCGCACTCTATAATCATCATGATGAATTGCCTGTCGATAGTTATGGACATGCGCCAGCAGCAGAAGCAGTATTTGCTGGTGAGCCTTTACCTGTTGCACAAACAACGGTTCGTAATGATGCGAAGATTGGTCGTAATGATGCCTGTCCTTGTGGCTCGGGCAAAAAGTATAAACAGTGTTGTGGTAAGTTGGCTTAACGCACAACGGGATGGCTGTTTAGTCATCCTTAACTGACGATTCAATTTAATTGGGATAAAAAGTCTGGCAGAAAAACAGTGACACTCTGCCAGTGTGGGGATGTTAAAATAACCACTTTACGCCCAAAGCCACAGTAATGAGCACTGACAACACACCCTACAGCCACGATAAGAGTTATAAACGCCTCTTTTCATCGCCCGAACTGGTACAACAATTGGTTGAAGGCTTTGTTGATCCTGATATTGCCAGCCTGTTAGATTTTTCGACCCTAGAAAGAGTAGAGGGTAGCTATATCACCCCAACAATGAAAAACCGAGAAAGTGACATTGTTTGGAAAGTGCAAGCAGGCAACACGATCGTTTAT
>DYST01000059.1:0-5385 GCA_020726325.1 Thiomicrospira cyclica
AGAATTGACCCATTTGCCAGTTTGGGCAGTTGGTCATCGACAAACGCAACTACCAAAGGATCTGCTAGCCCTCGTGAAACAGTGCTTCAGCGGTAGCGACACATTCAACGCTCACCCCTAAATCCTTGATTAAACCATCGTTAACGCCGTAAACCCAACCATGAATCATTAAGAATTGTTCCTTTTCCCATGCACGACGGACAGATGGCAGATGTGCTAAATTTTTAACCTGCTCCACCACATTCATTTCTGCCAAACGATTAATTTGTGCTTTACGATCAAGCCCTGCCATTTCATCGCGGTGGCGAAAAAATAACTTGCGAATCGGACGCACCCAATGATCGACCATATCTGGCGCACCGCCATGAATTGCGGCCGTCACACCACCACAATCATAATGTCCCATCACCACAATATGCTTTACTTTCAGCACTTCAACCGCATATTCAACCACCGATTGGCAGTTCATATCCGCTGCTAATACTTGATTGGCAATGTTACGATGGACAAATACTTCCCCAGGCGCCAAACCGATCAACTCATTGGCAGGAACACGCGCATCAGAGCAGCCAATCCACAAGAACTCGGGCGCGTGCGTTTTTTTAAGGCGCGTAAAGAACTCGGGATCTTTTTCAACCATTTTGGCCGCCCAAGCACGGTTATTATTAAAAAGATGATCCACATCTGGCGGTAAAGACGCGCCATGATGCTGACAACAAGACTCAGGCATAGATTACCCCCCACTGTTATTCAAAAAAAAGCCCCATCAAATTGATAGGGCTTTTTATCTTCTTCAAATTAGTGTGAGTCGCAACCACCAGAACCACAGCCAGCAACTTCAGCTTCTGTCTTCACGCCCATCTTGCGCAAGATAATGTCCATTGGACAAAAGCCTGTAAAACTAAACTGGAACAAGTTGAAGCCAACAAATAAAGCCAACCATAACCAACTTGGTTGAGTGATATCTATCTCACCAGCCATATGCGCCAGCAGCACACTAAACATCACCATCATGCCAGCGACCATATTGATAATTCTTCCGACCGTCATCGTTCTATACTCCCTATCAGTTTTGCAATAATGCAGCTTATTGTACCACAAATTTTGCTGTTTTCAAAAAAACAATCAGATATAAGCAGATGCTATTGCATACCAGCTTAAGCTAGGATACAGTTCTCATTCACACCAGTTTAACAAGATAAAAAGGTCGCTAAAGTGTTACAAGATACAACCGTTACGAGACAACCCATTCTTAGTCGAAATATGAAGGTCACAGGATACCAACTCTTACTTCATAGCACCAATCAAAATGACAAGCCCAACATGGACACGCTAAAAGCTGTTCATGAACAGCATGATTTACCATCACTCATCGGTAGTGCTAAACTATTTTTACCTTTTGAAGAAATCGACCTCACTGTGGAACTGATTGATCTTTATCCGAATACCAAAGATGTTGTTATCGAAATTGATGCTCATATCATTGGCAATGCTGTACAATTAAAAACACTTAAAACATTAAGACAAAGTGGTGCTTTTCTGTTACTAAAAAACTATCAACCCAATGAGGCGTGCAATAAGGTTGTTTCTGCTTGCCAACTTGCCAAGATCGATACCAAAGCATTTAATAAAGAACAACTGCTAGAAATGATTCACTATCTGCATGACAAATCAATACAAGTTATTGCCGATACGGTAGAAGATGAAAATGAATTTAGTTATTTACACAGCTTAGGCTTTAATTACTTTCAAGGTTTTTTCTTTACCAAGCCCACAATTTCTCATGGAAAAAAGCTTTCTGCCAACAAAATCAGTATATTGCAGCTACTAGCAAAAGTTAACAATGAGGATACTGATTTTGATGAACTTGCCACCATTATTAGCCATGATGTTGCTTTAAGTCATAAATTATTAACATCCATTAATCATCCCAGCATGAACCTACCAAAACAGGTTACATCGATTGTCGAAGCCATTCGTTATATGGGTATGAAGCGCCTCAAGTTATGGGTTAATATGGCACTGATGAGCAGCATGGATGACAAGCCAGACGCACTGATGGAGACATCGCTCATTCGTGCTAAATTTTGCGAATTGCTCGCAGATCATTCGCATCATGAAACAGAAAAAAATAGTTTTTTCCTCGTTGGTTTATTTTCTACTTTGGGTGCTTATTTCGACTTACCACAATCAGAAGTGCTCGATGATTTACCTTTGGCAGATAATCTTAAACGTGCAATGACGGATTATGAAGGCGCACTTGGCAAAGCATTATGGATCATTAAACAATTCGAAAATCCTTATTCCGATTTACTTATGTCTCTGTCATATGAAGACATGGATATTATGTCAATTTCCGATGACTACCTCAGTGCGACGCGCTGGGGACACGATACTTTAGCAGGAATTTAACGTGCAAAAATCGATTAATCCTTGGACGGGTGAAACCCTAGGCAGTTATGCCCAGCATGGCGACATTCAAGCCAATCAGGCTCTTGAGAAGGCACGTCTCGCTTTTCGCCATTGGCCAATGCATGTCCCTGTCTTTGCTCGTGCAGAACCCATCCTTGCTTTGGCGGGATTATTACGCGCTCAAAGGGAAACCCTCGCTCTGCTGATTACGCAAGAAATGGGCAAGCTTTACCGTGAGTCTCTTGCAGAAGTTGATAAATGTGCCTTTTTGTGCGAGGTCTATGCCGAAAAAGGGGCAGAATGGCTAGAGCCTGAACATATTCGTACCGAAGCTAAAAAAAGTTTTGTTCAACCTGTTCCGCTTGGTGTCATCTTACTGGTGATGCCGTGGAACTTTCCTTTTTGGCAGGTTATTCGGGCAGCAGTTCCTGCCATTTTAGCGGGCAATGCGGTGCTACTTAAACACGCCAGTAATGTACCACAGTGCGCATTAGCACTCGAAAAGCTCTTTTTAGAGGCAGGGTTTGCACAGAGTCTATTTCAAACCCTCCTCATTCCAAGCAGTCGAATTGAAGGACTCATTCGTCACCCGCTTATTCGTGGCGTGAGTTTAACAGGTAGTGAAAAAGCGGGGCGTGCTGTAGCAGGTATTTGTGGGCAAGAACTGAAAAAAGTCGTACTTGAACTGGGGGGATCAGACCCTTTCATTGTGCTTGAAGATGCTAATTTAGATAAAGCACTCAATACTGTGATTAAATCACGCTTTATTAATGGCGGTCAAAGCTGCATTGCTGCTAAACGTCTGATTGTCGACCGTTATCATTACGATGACTTTGTTGCTGCTTTACATGCACGTATAAGCCAACTCAAAGTGGGCGACCCGATGGATGAAAATACCGACATCCCGCCAATGGCACGTCCTGATTTGCGTGACGAGCTTCATGCCCAAGTTGTGACCACCACAGCCGAACAAGGTGCGCGTTTGCTCTGTGGTGGTAAAGCAGTCGAAAACACCCTATCTGCCTACCACCCAACATTGCTTGCCGATATCCAACCTGGTATGACTGCTTTCGATGAAGAAACATTTGGTCCTGTGCTCACCGTAACCAAATCAAGCGATATTCCACACGCCTTATCGCTCGCGAATGCCAGTCGCTTTGGTCTAGGATCTACAGTATTTACTAGCGACGGCACGACGGCACAAACACTTGCAGAAAGTCTGCACAGTGGCTGCACGTTTGTAAACGATTTAATGCACTCAGACCCACGCTTACCCTTTGGTGGTGTTGGCGATTCAGGAATGGGGCGAGAAATGGGGCGTTTGGGGCTGTTAGAGTTTACGAATCTAAAAACCATTTGGTACGGACAATAAATAAAGAAGCCTCAAACGAGGCTTCTTTATTTTCAACAATGCAAGATAAGGGCGCAGTAGTTTGTAAAACCGTTACGAGCTGGCTAGATTGCTAGGCGCAAGAATCGCAGACGCAAGGCGCGTACATCAGTACGTAACGCAGCGCGAGAATCGTAGCAACAACGCAAGATGTCAGCGCAGTAGTTTGTAAAACCGTTACGAGCTGGCTAGATTGCTAGGCGCAAGAATCGCAGACGCAAGGCGCGTACATCAGTACGTAACGCAGCGCGAGAATCGCAGCAACAACGCAAGATGTCAGCGCAGTAGGTTTTTTACACGTTAAAACGGAAATGCATCACATCACCATCTTTCACGATATACTCTTTGCCTTCTAAACGTAGTTTGCCTGCTTCTTTACAGCCAGCTTCGCCTTTATAGGTTACAAAGTCGTTGTAAGCCATCACTTCAGCACGAATAAAACCACGTTCAAAGTCACCATGAATCACACCAGCGGCTTTCGGTGCTGTTGCACCAGCTGGAATCGTCCAAGCGCGAACCTCTTTAACACCAGCGGTAAAATACGTCTGGAAGCCTAACAAAGCATAGCCTGTACGGATAATACGATTAAGACCTGGTTCTTCTAAGCCCATTTCGCTCAAGAACATCCCTTTTTCATCGTCGTCTAATTGAGATATTTCAGCCTCAATGGCGGCACACACAGGCACAACATCTGCACCTAGCTCTACTGCTTTAGCCCGAACGGCATCGAGTAATGGATTGTTTTCAAAGCCATCTTCTGCCACGTTGGCAATCAGCATCATCGGCTTAACGGTGAGCAGATGCAAGTCGTAAAGCGCATCAAGTTCTTCTGCATCTAGCTTTAACTCACGAATCAGCTTGCCTTCATGCGTGCCTGCTAAGGCTTTTTCGATAATCGCTTTTTTAGCAATCGCCGCTTTATCATTGACGCGAACCGCTTTTTCGATACGCACTAATGCCTTTTCTAAACTTTCCATGTCTGCTAAAACTAACTCAGTATTGATGACTTCCAAATCCGACAAAGGATCTACCTTACCTGCCACGTGAATAATATCGTCCGACTCAAAACAACGCACCACCTGCGCAATGGCATGCGCTTCGCGGATGTGCGCTAAAAATTTATTGCCTAGTCCTTCACCCTTAGACGCACCAGCGACGATACCAGCAATATCGACAAACTCCATCGTCGTTGGCAATACGCGCTCGGGATTCACAATTTCAGCCAAGGCATCCATACGCGGATCAGGAACAGGCACGATACCCACATTCGGCTCGATGGTACAAAAAGGATAGTTTTCGGCAGCAATCGCTGCCTTAGTCAACGCATTAAACAAAGTAGACTTACCGACATTAGGCAAACCGACAATACCGCACTTAAAACCCATTTTAAATTTTCCTTTTATGCAAAAATCGTCATGAGCATGAAGCAGTGCTAGGCGCAAGGAACACAAAACAAGGCGTGTACAAAAAGTACACAACGCGGTTCGAGTACCGAAGCAACAACGCAATGGTCATGCGCAGTAGATTTTATCCTTTCGTGTGAAGTTTGTTCATCGCCAATGGCATCTTATCGCCCATTAGCA
>DYST01000059.1:5485-10400 GCA_020726325.1 Thiomicrospira cyclica
TATCCTTTCGTGTGAAGTTTGTTCATCGCCAATGGCATCTTATCGCCCATTAGCAAATCCATAATATGTAAGCTGCGACAGATGGCATCATCTATCGCTTCGCGCTCCGCTTTGGCACAAGCATGTAACACATAATCAGCGACCTGATTGCGATGTCCCGGATGCCCAATACCCAAACGCAGACGCATAAATTCTTGTGTGCCCAATGCCTTAATCATATCTTTTAGGCCATTGTGACCACCCGCACCACCACCGACTTTCAAGCGTGCTTCACTAGGTTGTAAATCCAACTCATCGTGTACCGCTAAAACCGCTTCGGGGGGGATTTTATAAAAGTTGGCAACAGCTGAAACGCTCATCCCACTTCGATTCATAAAGGTTGTTGGCTTTAATAACCACACATCCGAACCATTGATCTTTGCACGCGCCACTTCGCCAAAGAACTTAGCTTGCATGGTAAACGACGTATTCCATGCCCGCGCCAGTTCATCGACAAAGAAAAAGCCAGCATTGTGTCGCGTAGCCTCATATTCTTTACCTGGATTTCCCAAGCCAACAATGAGTTGCGGCACCATACTGGCTTTCCTTTTTTCAAGTCTAAGAACTTACATTCATAACAGCTTTATCTAAAACCGTCACGAGCAGCGCAAGAACAAGGCGGCTCGGAGCACAGAATGGGGAGCGTAGTTGTCTACGTGACTCATTCGAGCACCGAACTAACGCAGTTATTGCGTTGCGCAGTAGGTTTTATTAGCGTTTCTTAGATTTTCCGAGACCGACGACAGCCTGGTCATAATCTGAATTGCCGTGCAATAGCGCAGTTGCCTGAACGCCTTCTGGCAATACCAAATCTGACAAACGAACACGTGTGTTTTCTTCCATCTTAGACACATCAACTTGGATCACAGAAGGTAAGCTTGCTGGCAAACAACGTACTTCAACGTCTACTTGGAAGAATGTCATCACGCCACCAGCCTTCACACCAGGTGCAATATCGCTACCTGTGAAGTTTAATGGGATGCGCTTGTAAATCATACGCGCATTGTCTAAACGCTGTAAGTCAACGTGCATCACCTGTGGTTTAGCAGGATGACGTTGTAACGCTTTAATCACAACCACTTCATCATCACCCAAACCTTTAACGGTAATTGGGCTGTTATAAACCGCATCATCATCCAATGCATGGATTAAGAAGTTATGGTTTAATGTAACGCTTAAAGGTGCTTTATCAGCGCCATAAATAATAGCAGGAACTAAACCCGCATGACGAAGGCGGCGGCTCGCACCTTTCCCTTCATCAGTACGCGCCTCTGCTTCCCAAATACGATCTGTCATAAAAGACTCCAAAATTTACAAGTTAATAACGCGCAGGCTATGCGACCTAGCCCACGCACGAAAGCGCGGAATTATACCGCAACTTTAGGGGGAACAAAAGTCGCCATCATAGAACTGACCGACTCTTCTTCATGTACACGACGGATGGTTTCACCCAACAAAGGCGCGATTGATAGCTGACGCACCTTATCACAGCTTTGAGCTTCTACCGATAACGGAATGGTGTCACTGACAACCAATTCGTCTAAAACAGACTCTTTAATATTTTTAAGCGCAGGTCCCGATAAAACTGCGTGTGTACAATAAGCACGCACACTCACCGCCCCTTTTTGCTTTAATGCCGCAGCAGCCTTGCACAAGGTACCCGCTGTATCAACCATGTCGTCAATGAGCACACAATGCTGACCCGAAACATCACCAATAATATTCATGACTTCCGACACATTCGGCTGCGGACGACGTTTATCAACAATCGCCAGTTCTGCATCAAGCAATTTAGCGACCGCACGCGCACGCACTACCCCACCGACATCGGGAGACACCACACGAACCGCACGACCAGAAGCGCGAATGTCTTGAATAAACAAAGGTGAAGCGTAAATATTATCGACAGGAATATCAAAAAACCCTTGAATTTGATCGGAATGCAAATCGACCGTTAGAACACGATCTGCACCAGCAGCCGTAATCATATTGGCTGTTAACTTAGCAGTAATCGGTACACGTGCAGAATTGACACGACGATCCTGACGTGCAAATCCATAATAAGGCACTACCGCCGTGATACGTTTCGCTGACGCACGCTTAAGCGCGTCAATAATGACTAACATTTCCATCAAATTACCCGCTGGGTCTGGTGTACATGTTGGCTGTACAACATAAATATCCATACCACGCACAGATTCTTTGATTTCAACCTGGATTTCACCGTCACTAAAACGACCCACGGTACATTGACCTAAGTGCATCGAAAGCGATTGAGTGATACGTTCAGCAAGTGCTATGTTAGCATTGCCAGAAAAGACTAGAAATTCGTTTTTGGCCACTTTGAAAAGATCCTTGTGGGACTTTAAGAAAAATTTGCCGTAGGCTTTATTGGATTGCATATATTGGCTATATGCACGACGAAATTAGATGGCTGGGCCGGCTGGATTCGAACCAACGCATGGCGGGATCAAAACCCGCTGCCTTACCGCTTGGCGACGGCCCAATCAATTTGTGTCCGCGTATTATAGCGCATTTCCCGCAATTTGCAAGCACCAAACCTGATGAATTTTCATATTTCGTGCAAAATCGAAGCCAATGCTCTCTTTTTTCATGTCTGTAACACACCAACCCATCTCTGCCATTGCCTCGGTATCGAGCTTAAACGCACGCAAATTGGTCGAAAAAATAAGTTTGCCCTGTGGCGCTAACAACATGCCCATATCAGCAATCATGCGTACATGGTCACGCTGAACATCAAGTGTGCCGTCCATTCGTTTCGAGTTAGAAAAGCTAGGCGGATCGCAAAAGATGATGTCGTATTGCGGACGCGCATGTGGTGGCAGGTCTGCCATCGCTTGCAACCACTCTAGCGCGTCGTCACGCTCCCAATACAATTTTTGACCCGTTAAAGGCAGCCCATTTTCAGCAGCATTTTCTTGTGCCCAGCCTAAATAGGTGTTCGATAAGTCAATACTGGTCACAGTCGCCGCACCTGCTTTCGCTAAATGTACACTGACGCTGCCTGTATAGCAAAATAAGTTCAGACAATGTTTACCGCTTGCTTGACTGGCTAACCACAACCGAATCGGACGATGATCTAAGAATAAGCCTGTATCTAAATAGCCTGTTAAATCGACTAAAAAGCGACAGTCCCCTTCTTGCACCCAATCGAATACGTGCTGATCCGACTGCACCTCGTACTGACTTTCACCTTTTTGCACCATGCGACGCTTAAAGTGACATTGCTCTGGTGGAATACCTAAGGCATCGGGCAATACCGACATTCCTTCAAACAAGCGACGACGTGCTGCTTTTTCATCTACCGTCTTGGGTGGTGCATATTCTTGAATTTGTACCCAGTCGTATTCTTCACCTTGGTATAGGTCGATGGCAAAAGCATATTCAGGCATATCAGCATCGTACACGCGGTAAGCGTATACTTTTTCTTTTTGCGCTTGTCGGCTTAAATTTTTGAAGTTTTTCTTTAAGCGATTAGCAAACATCTGTGCGCCATCACTTTGCGCTAAGTTAGCGCGACCTTGTAATACTTCAGAAACGAGGTTTAAACCAATATTAATCGGCGTAACTTTGACCGCTTCTTCGCTAACCGTTAAACGCAGCAGCTTACCTTCGATCGGACCGTTAGAAAAGGCGTGCATTTTATCGGCACGCAAACCGAGCCAATGTCCAAGCGTTTCATTACTGGTATAAATCGCTGCTTGCCAGCCAGTACATTCAGTTAATAAGGTTTGACCTAATAGCTGATAGACAGGTTTTAATGATTCTTCATCGCCCAAACGCTCACCGTAAGGTGGATTGGTAATCATTAAGCCTTTTGACCAGCCTGTGTTATGCCATTGCCCTAAGCCAAAAGCCTGGAGCTGAATCTTGTCTTTTAAGCCTGCACGTCGCATGTTTTCATCGGCTTTTTGTAATACCCATTCGTTATGGTCAAAACCAAACATCGGCGGCAAGTTTTGAATGCCTGCTGCACCGCGTCTTTTAGCATCTAGTACCATATCCGACCACAATGCCGAATCGAAACAGACATGACGCTTAAAGCCCATTTTATCCGCCTTGATTAAACCTGGCGCAATGTCGGCTGCCATCCAAGCACCTTCAATCAACAGAGTACCACTGCCACACATAGGATCAAGTAGTGTTCCGCCTGCCTTAGCGATGTCTGTCCAGCCAGATTTCATCAAAATGCCCGCTGCCAAGGTTTCGCGCATCGGTGCTGCACCTGCTTCCAAACGATAACCACGCGCATGTAGACCATGCCCTGACATGTCCACGGCTAACGAGAAGCGACCATGATCACCCCATGCTTGCAATCGCACATCTGGCATTTCGGTATCGACAGATGGGCGCTCGCCTGTGCGCTCACGGAACCAGTCAGCGATGCCGTCTTTTACTTTTTGCGCACCAAAAGTAGTATGACGGATAAAGGGCAGCTTGCCGTGAAACTCAATTTCTAATCGACCCGATGGTTTTAGCCATTGCGCCCAATTAACGTCTTTAATTAAGTCCATCATATCGCTTTCGTTATCGACTTCACCCTCGCACAGCGTCATCATCACACGACTCGCCAAACGAGACCACAACACCGCCTTGTAAGCCGCCTCTAATCCACCCCAAAACCACACACCATGCGGTGCTTCTTTCACTTCTAAACCCAGCGCACGCAACTCATCAGCCAACAGTGGTGCCAGACCACGACTACAACTGGCTAAACCCTTATCCATATCAATCCTTCATCATTTTGATCACGCAAGGCTTGCACCATAAATCAAAGGACGCAAAATTGCGTCCTTTTTGAGCAAACCAACCAAACAAGTAGCTTAATGTCCAAGAATTTTCGGAAAGACAGTTA
>DYST01000059.1:10500-12229 GCA_020726325.1 Thiomicrospira cyclica
GCAAAAGCTGCTAACGTTGCTTTTTTCATCACATTTTCCTTTTTAAGTTAAATTATTTCAAATAGTTAAAGTTGATTACACATACTTTTGTGCCTGTTGAAATAGGCGTATCAACAACACCATCTTGGTTGGCATCTAAGCCAACATCAGCATAGCTACCAGAGTTAATATTGATAATCACATTACCACCAACACCTTGTACCATTACGGTACCAGAAGTTGCACAACGATAAGGCTGACCAAGAACGGTTTGATTGGCAGGAATAACCACCGTGCCATTTATGGATCCCGATGGAATATCAATAGCGAGGACACCACTTCCGACCAACTGATAAGTGTTCGCACTATCATTTCGTGTCAAGGACAAGCTAGCATTACTACTAGTAATTGTGTAATTATTTGAATCACTAAGCGTTAAGCTTGTTAAACTCATTGCATAATTATAAACATCTGTAGTGCTCAAATAGGTTACTGATCCCTGTGCCGAAACATTTTTTTGCCGTTGATCACCCCAAGACTCATGAAAACTTGCGCTTATCAACCCTGAATGGAAGCCTGATGAATCAGAGCCAGTATGTGTAGTGCTTTGCGTACCCGTTCGAGTTAATAACATAACACCATCACCCTATGCATTGTTGTATTTATTTTGATCGCTAACGCAACTACTATAAGTATCTAAAACAGTATCACCTGTATCGCGGGCGTTGATAATGCCACGTTAAAATAACCATCGCCATTAGTGGTCGTGGTAGCCAACAAGGCGCCATCAGATCCATCTGGATTAACGGCATAAATATTCACCGTCGCACCTGCCACAGGTCCACGAGTCGTGAAACCAGAAATGGCTTGGCTGACAACAACAGAGACGACACTCGCACCAGCAAAACAACCAGTTAAAGAAACTGTCGCGCCAGAAATAGCGGCAACAAGTGCGGTTGTTATTAATGTTTTCTTAAATGTAATCATGGGTTAGTGCTCTCCTGTAAAGACGAAGTTAGATCAGAAATGAAGTCTTTGTGCATGTAACCGTTATGCCAACCTACTAGTTGCTTAATATTGCGAGAGTCCCAACCATTGCATTGAGTCGAAACTTCTGTGGTATAGGTTAAAATCCATGTTGCAGAGGCAATTAATGGATCGATACCATCCGTTGTACAAGTTGCATCACGCTCATGGTCGCGACACATAATTTTGAGAAATTTTCCATCTGTTTCAGGAGCTGTCTGTGTCAACCCTAATGGCGTAGGCAAAAAACTGTATTGCACCATATCACCTTTATGTGGCAGTTCGCTGGCAGGAATAAACATGAATGGATTAAGGAATAAGCCATATAAAGTATCAGGCATTAACTCAGTACCACCAGCATGAGCACTGGTTAGCACTTCAACCAGATAGCCAGAATCTTTAGCAAGACAAGCTGGAGAGTCGACGTTCCTGTAACAAAAATCTAACAGAGGTGTTCGCGCCTGATCACAATCACTATCGCCACTGACTGGACAGATAGTTTCGATTTTGCCATAGGCGGTGTGTTCTGCAATCGCATTGATTGCTTTGCGCGTATCGTCGGCTTTTTCAGAAAAGAATGGAATGTATTGATTATCGGGTACTTGCGAGGGTGATGATGTTTCTGCTACGGCAGTATTGTATTGAAAACAGAAAATTGAAAAAATTAAGACCAAGTAATTAGCTGACTGCTGACTGCTGACTGCTGACTGCTGACTGCTGACTG
>DYST01000006.1 GCA_020726325.1 Thiomicrospira cyclica
AATGATGTTATCTGGTCTTGTCGCTCGCATCCACTCGCGCAAATTATCTAAATCATCAAGATCGATTTCATCCCCCAGAGAACCATCATCATTAATCCAGCGTAACCGTTCATTATCTTTAGTCAAAAATAATACCTTGCCATAAAACGCAGGAATATGTCTTGCTTTACGTGCTGCATCTTTGCTACTTTCTTTGGTTTCGATTAAGCGTGTAATCGCTTCATCACCTGGGAAATGACTGAGTGAAACGATGAAGTCAGGATAAAAATAATTTTTACTTTCACCACGAACTAATTTAACAGAATAAGGTTTTCTATCGGGATTACGATGCCACCATTCAACAAAATTACATCTATCAAGTGCTTTTGCCAGTGCGAGCTCTTCTGTATTAAGCGTCAAAGAACAATCATAGCAACCGACTGAGTAAGTCGCATCATCAAATTGCCAAATTTTATCTTTAAGCAAAGCGCGTGCATCAGTCATTAACACTTGATCGAGTTGTTCATGCTCTTTTTTAAGTGGCGGCATAATGCCATAACTGTTTTTGCGTGACATTTTCAGCTGTAAATCGGTCGGATAAAGCATGACATCGGGCAAA
The DNA here is from genome assembly GCA_020726325.1 of Thiomicrospira cyclica. Taxonomy (GTDB): domain Bacteria; phylum Pseudomonadota; class Gammaproteobacteria; order Thiomicrospirales; family Thiomicrospiraceae. The sequence goes on from DYST01000006.1 coordinate 599, forward strand.
GGCGCGGCATCTTGCGTAATGGCACGAGAAGCAATCGCGGCATAAATCGCTTCGCCCAATTTATCGCTCTGTTGTAATGCGATCCAATGCGCAGCATCGCGTGCCATGCGTTGCATGGTTTTAGCATCTGGCAACGCATCTAACCCCAATGCTTCAATGGCTTCTTCTATTTTGGGCATCATGCGAGCGGCAAGCACAATTAATATTTCTTTGATGTCGGCATCTTCTACTTGTGGCAAAGCACGCAAGACTTGCATGGCATCTTTGGCAAGCTGATTACGGTCGGTAATAATTTGCACATCTTGCTCATAATGACTACCTCGCGTTAGTTCGGTATGCACCTCTTTTTCTTTGAGTTGATTTCGGGCAACCTTAACCGCATCGGCTTCGAGTTTTGAGGGGATGTCTAACCTAGCTGCTGCACTATGTGATAGCTCACTCATGATGTCAATATCAGGCTTTTCTTCTGTTTTGAGTCTATCGCCCAATTTTGGCAAGGTCGTTTGACGTGGATAAACTGAAATACCGTTTTCTGCCATTAAAGCCGCAAAAGCTTCCTTATTATCAATGCGTTTTACGATCGGTTTTATCACTGTAGATACGACATCTGCTTCTTGTGCCAAACTGCTAAAGTCTTCACTGTCTTCATGCACGGTTAAATCAAATAAACTGCTTTGCCCGAATTCGATTTCTTTATCTTTTGCTGAGTTTTGCGTTAAAAAATTCTCGTATTTATCATTTTCTGCATCGTCACTATCGTTCATGGGTAGTTGTGCGGCATACACTGCTTGCATCTGTGCCGTGGGTTTATTGGTGATTTTGGTAAAACCGCCAACCGTTTGGCGCACATCCATTTTTTCGGTTTGTCCTTCGAGTTGGCTTTTAACTTGTGCGGTTGAGCGCACTGCTTGCTCAAAGCCTTGTTGTGCCTCTGCATTACCAAGATAAATATAGGCAGTATTAAACCCTTCAGGAATCTGCTTTTTACCAGAATAATGTGCTCGAATGGCTTTATCGACACGCATTGCTCTGCCGATAAACTGCATCGCAAAATCGGTATCATTAACAGGTTTTGTCGATGCCAAAACAAAAGCACGCGGCGCATCAAACCCTGTCCCTGCCGATTGCTTAAAGATTAGCACTTCTTTGCTGGTATCATTGGCAATTGCCGCCATCATGCTCGGATCTGGATTGTCCGAAGTATGAATCCCAATGGCTAAGGGCGACACGCCACACAAATTGCTTAAATCTTGCGCTGCTTCCTCTACCGTGCCAGCACCATTGGCAACCTGAACCAATAATAACGGATTGAGTGCAATCCCTGCTTCTTGCAGCTGCTTTTTTAGGAGTTTATTGCGTCGCCAACTTTGACGTAATACGGTACGCTTTAGGTCGGCAACCGATTGCACGCTTTGGCGCAAATCGTACACAATCGCTTCGATGTATTTTTTATTAAGCTTTGCCTCGACCACTTCATCTCGTCCGACTAAAAAGCTTTCATAAGCAGAACGCCCTGATTGCGCTAAAAAGTCTAACAAGCGTTGATCTTTTGGGGTTGCTGTTGCCATGAGCATAAAATCGGGATTAAGCCAATGCGCAAACTTACCAAACTCTGTTCCTGCATCTAAAGCAATATGGGCTTCATCGACCACTAAGCCAATTTTTAATGACTTGGCACGAATGAGCGTTACCCATTCGGCAATCGTGCGCGTGTCGTCGTCACCATCGGCATTATAGCCTTTGGTACGCCAAGCAGCTTTTGATACCCCTTGTGCGGTCGATAACATCACACTACCGCTACTGGGTTCTTGATTGCGCCCTTCGGACAATAAAACAGGGGTTAAATCGTGCGCATTGGTAATTAATGCGTCTAGGGTCTGCGTAACAAGCGTGGTAAAGGGTACAAACCAAAACCAGACGACATCATGCTGTTGACACACATTCGATAAAATACGCGATAGCATAAACGTCTTGCCAGACCCCGTTGGCGCACGCAACAAACACGGTGGTGGATTATCGCGCAATAAGGCTGTGGTAATATTACTAATTAGCTCTTTTTGAAAAGCTTCGGGTTCGAGAAGATGACTTTGTGAGGCATTGAACATAATTACTTACCGCTTACTTGTTTTTGGGTACGAATCAGACTATCCGCTAAATTGTAGCAGTTCGCCACTCTGCCAGCTTTGATAAAAGCCGCTTCGACCGTATCGGGACGGTCGGAATAAACCGCCACACGCTCGCACGGATAGGCAAGCAATTGCTTGATGGCGGGCTTACTGACAACAGGACAAACTAAAACGGCTAAGGTGTCATTACTGGCAATCACAATCACTTCTTCATTGGTTTCGACTCCAGCCGCCTGTGCTTCTCGCAATCGTAGCATAAGCGTGGCATGTTCTGGCGTGAGTTCAAATAGCGCGTCAGCACTTTGCAATAAATCAAGCTGCAAATAGGCAAAACTGCCCCCTAAGGCTTTTTGGGTATTTTTTCCATTAATAACACTACGCACGCGTTCAGCACAGACATCTCGACATAAATTTTTATCGGGTTCTTTAGCGGTTGCTTCGGTGCTAGAACAGATGATAAATTGTCGGTTTCCACCGTCTTCGTTATTTAATGCTAATACGGCATGAGCTGTTGTGCCACTACCTGCAAAGAAATCTAAAATAATATCATTGGGCTTACTGGCTTGGTGGATTAGCTCTTTGATAAGCGTTACAGGTTTAGGGTATTGAAATACTTTTGCACCAAAAAGCTCTTGTATTAACTCTGAACCTTCACCCGCTTGAGGAGAACGAATACTAACAACATCTTCATCATCTTGTTCTTCTGTTAGCCTAGAAATCCAAGAACTTAATGGATTAGTATGGCTTTGCAAGTCTTTCCAATGTTTTTTAAATAATGGACGACCAAAACCGACTTTTTTATTTAACCAAAAATCTAAATCTGGTGTATCTCTTGATAACAGTGGGCGTTTTCTTTTAGGCGTAACAGGAATATTACCAGCGTCAATATCTGCTAGTAGTTCATCCATGCTTATCCAAGTCTTAACCACTTCATCTTGCGGAAAGAGAATTTTATCTTGCTTAATAAATTCTTCTATTGTTTCCGTGCGAACGGTTGCACCATCTTTGAGGTTCTTTTCGCTGGCATATCTCCATACGCTGTTTTCATCGCACGGATACCAAGTATCTGTTTTAGGATTATGAATAGGGTAATATAAATTCTTCCTATTAAAACGGTCAAAAGCTAAAGTTAATGGATCGCCATTCCAAGGACCTCTAGGGTCATTATCTGGATTTTTATATTTCTTCTGGGTTTTATCTCTACCTGTAAACGAAAAACCTTCACCTGCATAAATTAAAATATGCTCATGCACATCACTAAAATTTGCGCTTTTAGCACTTGTAGAATCTCGTGTCCGCCACACCAAACTTCCTAATCGACGATTGGGAAAAACCTCATCCATCAACAACTCTAACTTTGAACGATTTTCATCATTAATCGATACCATAATGACACCATCAGGCGTGAGTAAATCCCGTGCTAGCACAAGGCGACGATACAAAAATTCTAACCATTGCGAATGACGGTATTTATCGGTACTGCTCACAAAGCGGTCGTTATACACCCAGTCTTTATTGCCCGTGTTGTAGGGCGGGTCGATGTAAATGACGCGAATTTTACCCCGATGTGTTGTGCGTAATAAACGCAAAGCATCGTAATTATCGCCTTCGATAATGAGGCTTTGCGAAGCATGTTGGCTGTTTTCTGGCAAGCAAGAGGATTCTGCAATCAGTTTTGGCAACACAATATTGGCATTAACCGCTTGATCACGGGCGATTAAATCGGCTTCCCATACTAAGCCCAGTTTTCGACTGGTTAGGTGTTCGGCGAGTAATCGGCGTAACTGCTGTTCATTGAGCTGATCGAGTTGTTTTAGAATGTCTTGTTTTTGCATGGTATTTACACATTAATTATTGTGATGACTGATGTAGATATGTTATGTCGGAAATACTTAAACCTGTCATCTCAGCAACAGTTTCCATATCAAAGCCCTTAGCAAGCATGGTTTTAGCGATTTCAATTTTCCCTTCAATTTTCCCTTCAATCTTTCCTTTTTTCTCCCCATCCATAAATGCCGTATCAATGGTTGCTTGTGCTTCGTTGTAAGATAAAACACTTTTCAGATAGACATCGTATTGATCACTATCTAAGTGCGATACTTGTGCAATTTCAAAACCCTTTTGAAAAATCGGTTCGTTTAGAATGGCTGGGATATGATCAAAGTCTTCGAGATGTTTTAGAAAATAAACCCACTTATCAAAATGCGTTTCGAGTTGATCTTCTGTTTTATTAAACAGCGGCATTTGTAAAAACTTAAAATGCAATTTATCGTAGAAAACATCACCGTCTTGATCTTTTAGGCAGACATCACGGCGGAATTTGCGTTCTTCTTCTTTTTCGTCATATTTGAAATCGAGGATTGCAATGAAATAGACAGGCAGGAGCTTAAAATTCCACACGCCTTTTTGTCCCTGCTCACGAATGGCTGAAGTCGAGTAAAACAACGAGCGATCTTTGAAAAACTGCATCTTCGCTTTTTGCATTTCGACAATAAAACGTTCCCCTGTCGAGCTTTCGCAATAAATATCAAACACCGCTTTACGTTCGTCAATCGTATCTGCAAGACTTTCAGGATTCTTAAAGCTTAATTTTGCTATTTGATGCTGTGGAGGCAGAAGTTGATTTAAAAAATCAACTAATAAATCCTTACTGGCTTCTTCGCCAAACAGCTTCTTAAAGCCAAAATCGGTATAAGGATTAAAGTATTTACTAATCATAGAGATACCTTTATGAATGGATATTTTGGTGTACTTTTCATAGCGATCTCGCAAAAGACAACTGCCATATAAAATTAATTGAACCCTGTGTGTTGTGTTCCAACTTAAGCGCACCGTTAATACGTTGTAATACTTGACCCATCTGCCACAAACCCAACCCCAAGCCCTGCTCAGAAGATGTCCATAAAGGCTCTTGCATGCGCTTAAAGGTTGCTTCATCAATCGATTTTGGATGACAAAATACAAGCTCTAATTTATCGGTTCGTTGTTCCATCACCAAACTCACTGCTTGCAAAGCATCTGCATGTTGCTGATAGTTACGCATTAATTGAAAAGCGGCATCATCAAGTGCTGTCCATTCACCCCAAATAAGTACATCAGAGATGTTTTGTTCAATATGCAATATCACACCATGCACCTGCGCCCAACGCAACAGTCGTGCGAACAACTCGGATAAAGGAATTGCAATCAGATTAACATCTTGTGTATTATTCATATCCCCAGGTGCTGTTAATCTTTTTGCTAATAGCGCGGCTCTATCAGCCATTAAGGGTGCTACAGCCTGCCAGCGTTGTAAGGCACTAACCGCATCATTGACGGCAGTTGCCTGCACCTGATTTTGCCACAAGACCATCATTTGCGCTAAGTTTTTAAGATCATGTGCTAAAAACATTTGATAGCGCGCAATCCCCTGCTCAAAACTTGTTACCTGACGCATTTTTAAAGCTAAATCCAGCGCACATAAAGCACGTAATTGTTGACGCAATAATTCAAAATAAAAAGCCTGCTCCCAACGCGCACTGGTTACATAAAATGTAAACTGCAAAGATGCTTCAGACTCAATCACTTCAAAAGTATGCACATAGTGGCTTTTTTTACCCTGCTCACGCTCAATCACTTGACCAAACCAATGTAATCGCCATTTCAATCCACAAATCGCTAATGGCGTTAAACAGACAAATAAACTGTCTAAAAAATGAATTAAATCTCGCTCTGTTATTTCATTCAGCTGTTGTATTTGCTTTAGCGCACGCATAAAAACATGCCACTTTCTGCGCAAATACAGCAAAACAGCAATCACAGTTATACCAACCGTGAGCAAAAACAGATACAACCACTCAGGAATGAGCACGATTAATCCCAAACTTATCCATCAGATAGTAAACATTTTCACGCTTGACTCCTAACCGACGCGCCGTTTCATGCACATTTTCATTGCTTTGCAGCCAGACCTGAACAAACAGACGCTTTTCTGCTTCATTTCGCACCGACTTTAAGCCCGCATCTTCTGAAATATCAAAACGAATGGCATGCATACCCTGCAACTTGGCTTGCGACTCTTGTTTTAGAAATAAAAATGCGCGTTTAATGGCAGCAATCAAAGGTTCTATTGCTGTTGGTTTGGTTAGAAAGTCAAATGCACCTAAAGATAAAGCTTTAAATACAATTTCTTCTTGATCCTGCCCTGTCAGCACAATTACTTTTGTCTGTGGTCGCGTCATAATCATCTGCGACAAAAGCGAAAAACCAATTTCTGGCGTATAAGGCATAGGAGGTAGCCCTAAATCAAGTAAAACCACATCAGGCATTTGACTGGATTGTTGCTGTAATAATGCACGCACGGCTTCAGCACTATTAGCCGTATCAATGCTAAAATGAGCCGACAAGCTCGATGATAGTAACGATAACAAAATTGGGTCATCGTCAATGAGTAATATTTTATCGTTCGCCATGCTACCCTACGTCTCTTTTAGAATGCGCTTGTATCATCAAAAAACAGTCATTACCAGCTCAACTTGCGTAACAACAGAGCATGGAATTGTACCACCAGTTATTTATTTTCATGTACAATTAGAAAATTATGTCAGCACATTCAAAAAAAATCGATTGCCTTCACTGTCAGCACTACTATATCACTTGGGATAGCGAACGTCCGCATGGCTGCAAGTATTTTGCTTTTAAGTCGATGCAAATGCCACTTTTAGCAGTTAGCGAATCTAGCGGTCACTCTTGCCAAGCATTTAGTCAGAAAAGCCACCCGCATAGCCAAGACAAAAAACCGCCTAATAAAGGCGGTTGGGTGGCTTAGTTTGATCGATTCAGGATAGCGTCACACGCAGATGAATATTCAGAATGCACCATCTTTTATTTTTTTAACTGATACTTGCGCACTGCCGCATTATGTTCTTCCAATGTCACCGAAAACTGATGACTACCATCCCCCTTGGCGACAAAGTAAATGGCTTCACTATTAGCAGGATGCAACACCGCATAAATCGACTCAGCACTCGCTAACGCAATCGGCGTTGGTGGCAAGCCTTTGTGCATATAGGTATTATAGGGCGAAGGGTCAGCAAGGTCTTTTTTATGGATATTGCCATCGAAACGACTGCCCAAGCCATAAATAACCGTCGGATCCATTTGCAATGGAATCCCTTTTTTCAGACGTTGTACAATTGCCGCAGCAATCATCGCACGCTCACTGGCAACGCCCGTTTCTTTTTCGACAATAGAAGCAGCAATCACTACTTCGTAAGCATTTTTAAATGGCAGACCTTCAGCCCGCTTAGGCCACTCGCGCTCAAGCATTTCTGTTAGGGCATGATTTGCCCGTTTATAAAAGCTACTTTCAGTCGTTCTGGCATGAATAAAATAGGTATCAGGGAGTAACATACCTTCGGCGTTATCAGGTATGGCAAGCAGCTTTGTCAATTCGCGCGTATCTGCATCAGCAAAGTCACGCTTAATTTTTTCATTGGTTTGAACGACTTTCATGGCTTGTGCCAGTGTCATCCCTTCAATTAAAGTAACTGGATATTGCACTTCTGGATCATTAACAAGATGCGTTAATAACTCCTGATAGGTCCAAGTGGTATCAACTTTGTAATCTCCAGCCCTGAGCTTGTGCTCCATCTTAGAAAATCTTACCAGAGCATTAAAGACAAGTGGATAATCAACCACACCTGCTGCATCCAACTGACGGATAACAGTCCCAAGCGTTGCCCCCGATGGAATACTAATAACCATCTGCTTGGGTGTTTGACTAATAGGCGACAATGACATTGAAAAAAACCACTGGTACATGCCTGTCATAATCATGCCAGCCATTGCAATCCAGACCACACCTTGACGTAGCATGACACCTATCCCGTAATAAAATTAACCATCCGCACCATAAAACAAGGGCATCAGCTGCTGCGTAAGCACAGTCGAACGTCCCATATAATCATCGCATTGCACAACAAAACCAACGCCCTGAACTACATTCATGAATAACACCTCATCGGCACCCAACACATCTTGGCGCATTAAAGGACGCATCTGCAACGAATAACCGAGTTCAGGCAAAGCATCCATAACAACTCGTCTTGCTACCGAGTCAATGCCCGTTTGCGACAGATCGGCAGCCAAGACCCTTTGACCATGACGCAACAAAACTGCCGACATTGTACCCGAAATCAGATGCCCTGTCGTATCACAGACAAGCCCCTCTTCGATTTGTGTATCTGTCCACTCGCTACGCGCCAGCACCTGTTCAAGACGATTCAGATGTTTAATACCCGCAAGCAACGGTTGTTGTGCCCAAGTTGTTGTACACCAACGCGCTTTGATACCACGTCCATGCCAAGGATGCGCTGGGAAAGGCGAGACCTGTACCTCAATATCAACTTGCGCCTCTGGCAAAGCACGATAACCTCTTGCTCCGCGTCGTGTCACGACAAGACGAAGCACCACATTTGACGTTTGAGCGGCTACAATCGGTTGTAAGACAGCAAGCACCTGTGCCTCTGTTACGATGGGATAGCGCAAGCGTTGCAATCCAGACTGCAACCTTGACCAATGATAATGCCAGAACTGCAATCGACCAGCATAATAGGATAAGGTTTCAAATAGCCCATCACCATAAAGACAAGACCTTGCTTGAGATAGACTCATTTCACTCAATTATTGAATCAACAACTTAATCATAACAGCAATCTGATATTAAAACAGATCATCATCACCAGAATCAATCACGCTCGATGCAGGTACACCAACACCATGACCAACATTGAAGCCATCAAAAAACTTTTCCGGCTCGATGATAATGATCACGCCCTCACTAGCGATATGGGCAATACCTTGAATCATGCGATTATTACTATCATCACTCAGTGTACCAACAGAATCGATACGACTTTCTTGAATATCACGCACTTCTTCTACCTCATCAACCAACAGCCCCAGAACCTGATCTTGCTGCTCGATAATAATGATGCGTGATAAATCGGTAATCGGTCCTGAATACAGCTTAAAAAACTGGCGCGTGTCTAATACTGTCACGATCACCCCACGGACATTAATCACGCCAAGCACATCGAATGGCGACCCTGGAACGGGACGAATTTCACCAACACGCAAAACTTCACGCACGCGTTGCACATTAATACCATACTTTTCAGCATCTAACTGAAAGAGCACGCAACGTAAATAAGCACCTTCATATTCTTGATCATCCACTGCATTCGAGCTGGTGTCAAATAAGTTTCCTACTGACATATCAATTCTCCCTATTCTGTCTTAGAAGCGGCTCATCATACCGGGTAAATCGAGGATTAGTGCAATGCGACCATCACCCGTAATCGTCGCCCCAGCATAACCCTTAGCACCTTGTAATTTTGTACCCAACGGCTTAATAACCACTTCTTCTTGACCACGAACATGATCGACAATCAAACCAATCACCGCCATACCCACATTCACAATCACAACCTTTGAATGATCCAAATCACCACCATGCGTCGAAGGCGACAACCACTCACGCATAAAATACAAAGGAATACTGCGTACCCGCAAACGAACCATCATTCGACCATCAATTTTATTCGTTTGAGCAGCATCATAATCAAAGATTTCTTGTACTGCTGTTAATGGAATCGCATAATTAAAAGCACCAATACCCACCATCAATGTTGGCAAGATTGCCAAGGTCAAAGGAACGCGAATGTTAAAACGTGTACCCTCACCCATAACCGAATAGATATCGATACCACCGTTGAGCTTAGTAATGGTGCTTTTTACCACATCCATACCCACACCACGACCAGAAACATCGGTAATTTCGGTTTTTGTCGAAAAGCCAGGTAATAAAATTAAATCAAAAGCCGCTTTATCATCTAATTGAGCTGCGGTGACTTCATCAACCAAACCTTTTTCAACTGCCTTACGACGCAATAAAGCCGCATCCATCCCTTTACCATCATCGGTGATGGTCAATAAAATGTGATCCCCTTCTTGCTGCGCGGCAAGCACCAGTTTACCAATACGTGGCTTACCTGCCTTGATTCGATCTTCTGGCATTTCAACACCATGATCAACCGCATTACGCACCAAATGGACTAAAGGATCAGCCAAGGCTTCAACCAGATTTTTATCAAGATCGGTTTCTTCACCTAACATTTCTAAATCAATTTCCTTGCCCAGCTTACGTGCCAAATCACGTATCACACGCGGAAAGCGACCAAACACCTTCTTCACAGGCTGCATACGGGTTTTCATAACCGATGCTTGTAAATCCATCGTCACGTGATCAAGGTTAGCAACTGCAGCCGCAATTTCTTCGTTTTGCAAAGTCGAGCGTAAATTCAGTAAACGGTTACGCACCAGAACCAACTCACCAACCAAGTTCATGATTTCATCAAGACGTTTGGTATCAACACGAACAGTTGACTCCACTTCTTCGCTTGGCTTATTCATGAGTTTATTCGGCTTTACTGGTGCAGGTAATTTAGCAACAGGAGCAACGACTTCTTCCACAACAGCACTAGGCGTCGGTAAGACACCAACAGCACGTGCAGCATCAAGAGCCGATTCCTGCGCCGTTTTTCCGGCGTTTAAGGAAGCCAACATCGCTTCAAATTCTGCTTCGCTAATTTCACCATCAGGATCAAGCCCTGCAGGCACTGCTGTCGGACTTGTTGTGGCGACTGGTTTCGTAGTAGGCTCATGAGTAATGAGTTGATCTCGCTGATTGAGCAATGCTTCGAATTCTTCATCCGATATATCGGCATCCATATCAACACCATCAGGCAGTTTTAGCTTAACCGATGCTGCTGATGCTGGTGCTACAGCTGATACAGGCATTTCAGTCCCTTTCACCGCTGCATCAAGTGCTGCCAACAAGACAGGATCGACATCTTCTAAAACACGCTCACCTAATTGTAAAGAATGCAGCATCACACCAACAGAATCATATGCTTGCAAAATAACATCCGCATTTTCGCTAGAATACTGGCGTTCGCCATTACGGATTTTATCAAATAGGTTTTCAGCGCGATGACACAACTCAATCAAGGGCGTGACACCAATAAACCCAGCACCGCCTTTAATGGTATGGAAACTACGAAAAATCGCATTGAGCAAACTTGCGTCTAAAGGATTATGTTCTAATTCAACCAATTGCTCATTTAGATTTTCGTATAGCTCACCCGCCTCAACCAAAAAATCTTGTAAAATATCTTCGTCCACGACATGACTCCTAGCTTTCGGTCAAGCCGTAACGGCTTGCCTGTATTGCGTAACACCTCAATACTAGCAAGAGTCATACCAAACTATATACCTAAACTTTTTAATAAGTCATCAACATCATCTTGTGCCTCGATACCTTCCTTTTTTTCAGATGTCAACACTGAAGGACCAAAACCTTGAGACACACTCGCGTGACTATTCTCAGAAACAACAGACACACCACCCAGCGTAGATAAATCACCCAATACCCGTTTAAGCACTTGACCCGTTAAATCTTGATAACCCTGAGTCATTAAAATATGCATTAAACGCTCTTGCAGTCGCTCTAACAACGAAGATGCTTGTGGCAAAAATTCAACACCCATAACCGTAATCATGTTATTTTTTGTTTGCATCATATCGAACAAAGCTTTTAACTCACCGATTGTCGCCAAACTTTCTTCTGTATCTGCCAAAGTTTGCTGAACAGCAGCCTCTTTTGTCGACATTACATAAACCAATCGCTCTTCAATATCTTTAAGAACATTTTGAGACTCTGCCATTTTAGCCACCAAACAAAAACTAAATCTATAAAAAACCCGCTTTATCGCGGGTAAAGAAAACGGTCAATCAACCAATACGTTCAAAAATTTTCTGTATTTTTTCATTAAGCGTAGTGGCAGTAAATGGCTTAACAATATAACCATTCACGCCAGCTTCTGCCGCTTCTAAAATCTGACTACGCTTTGATTCTGCCGTAATCAAAAGAAAAGGCGTATCTTTAAAACGTGCATCCGCACGAACCTTTCGCAAAAAGTCGATACCCGTCATATTTGGCATGTTCCAGTCAGAAACAATAAAATCAAACCCACCCGAGGCTTCAAGTGCGTTCCAAGCTAAAACACCATCCTCAGCTTCAGCAAAATTACTAAAGCCCAATTCCTTTAACAAATTTTTAACGATACGTCGCATCGTAGAAAAATCATCTACAATTAAGATACGCATATCACGATTGATTGCCATAGCGGGTATCAACTCCTATTTCATTTTTAACAACGATATTAATTAATCTATCCAATCTTTAAGACGCGCACGAACGCGTACCAATGCCTGTCCATGTATTTGACACACACGCGACTCACTCACACCCAAAACCTCACCAATTTCTTTTAAGTTGAGTTCTTCATCATAATACAAAGACATCACAATTTGCTCACGCTCTGGCAAACCTGCAATCGCTGCCGCCAAATGCTGCTGAAACTGAGACTGCATCAAGTCCTGCATCGGCTCTGCATCATCAGCTGCATCTTGCAGGCTGAGCTGGTCTTCCGACAAATCTTCATGGTCTGGGGTATCGATTGACAAAACCTGAGTCGTGACAGCATCCTGTAATGTTTGATGATAAGTTTCTAAATCAATGCCTAACTCAGCTGCAACTTCCTCATCACGCGCCTCACGCCCCGTTCTTGCTTCGACAATTCTGACCGCCTCTGCTGCTTCTCGTGACTTACGGTGTACCGAACGTGGCGTCCAATCCCCTTTACGAATTTCATCCAGCATCGCACCACGGATACGAATACCTGCGTAGGTCTCAAAGCTAGCACCTTGCATGGCATCATATTTTTGCATGGCTTCAAGAAGCCCAATCATACCAGACTGAACTAAATCCTCTACCTGAACACTAGAAGGCAAACGCCCTTTTAAATGATAGGCAATACGCTTCACCAGCCCCATGTAATCTTCAATATTACGCGCCGGTGAATCGTGTTGTTTTTGCATCTGAGCATATGCCCGCGCTGGTGTCATAACTTATCGAGTACCTGATTTTACTAATCGTTCTACAAAAAACTGCAAATAACCGCTCGGACCTGATGGTGTAGGCCAACGCAATACCTCACGTGCTAATGCACCTAAAGCTTTACCAGAAGGACTTAGTGGCTTTGTTAAAACCACCGCACTTTGCTGTTGAATGGCTGCCCTTAAATTCGGATCGAAGGGTACAGGTCCTGCGTATGTCAGCTGAACATCTAAAAAGCGTTCACACACTGCTGCAATCTTATCAAATAGTGCCTCTCCTTGGGAGGGTGATTGTGCCATATTTGCAACAATTCGTACTTTTGACACCCCATATTCGCGATTTAGCACTTTAATTAGGGCGTAAGCATCGGTAATTGAGGCGGGTTCGTCACAAACGACAACCAAAGTATCCATAGCAGCACGACAAAAACTCAACACACTGTCTGATATTCCTGCAGCAGTATCAATCAGCAAAATATCAATATCTTCCGATAGCTCAGAAAAAGCTTGAATCAAACCACCGTTTTCAGCAGTCGATAAATTTGCCATACGGCGAATACCCGAAGCACCAGGAATAATTTTTAAACCACCAGGTCCTTCAATCATGACCTCTCTTAAACTATGCGTACCATCGAGCACATGCGACAAATTAAAAGGGGCGCGTAAACCGAGTAAAACATCGACGTTAGCCAAACTCATATCAGCATCGAGTAAGCAAACACGCTCGCCCATTTTGGCTAAGGCAACACCCAAATTAACAGAGACACTCGTTTTACCGACACCGCCCTTACCACCTGTAATCGCAATCGTCTTGACAGGGCGTTGCTGCCCCTGACCTCTTAACCCTGCTGCCTGATCTTTAAACATCCGTTATCTCCCGACCAAATCCATAATGCGCGCCTTCAAGCTCTGTCTCTCCGCGAACGCGTCCCATTGCAATCGCTTGATCCAGCAAGTCTCGTGCCGTAATGGGTAATAAGTCTTCAGGAACACGTTGTCCATTGGTACAATAAACCAATGGTAATCGATTTTCTGCGAGCAAGGTGACAGCTGGACCTAACAGCGTTGCCTCATCCAATTTGGTTAAAATACATCCCATGGGTTTAAGTTTACCAAAAGCCATCATAATTTCACGCATCACGCTCAATTGCGTTGCCGCTGATAAAACCAATAGAGGCTTAATATCACCAGTGCCATCATCTAAACTTTCCGCTAAATACTCTTGTAGACGTGCGTCACGCTGACTTAATCCTGCAGTATCAACCAAAATAAGCTTCTTACTGGCAAGACGCTCTAATAGTCTAAAAAACTCACTCGGCGTACTGGCGGTATACAGATTCACACCAATCAAATCAGCAAAAATCTTTAATTGTTCTTGCGCACCAATTTTATAGGTATCCAAGGTTACCATAGCACAGTCAGCAGTACCATAACGCAATGCATAACGTGCTGCCAATTTTGCAATCGTTGTTGTTTTCCCCACCCCCGTTGGGCCGACAAATGCCAAAATTCCACCCATTTCAAGCAAACTATCCTGCATCGTTGGCATATTCGCTAATAGACTCGCCTGCAAGGTGCGCCAATCTGCCTCCATATCACCAGAAGAAGACGATACATCGACCAGACTACGACACAAATCCCAACCTAAGCCCATCGCAGATAACCGCTTAAGCAAAGCCACTTTATCTGGCTCTTGCACCTTAACCTGCTGCCACGCAAAACCCGATAACTGTTGCTCCATCATGGCGCGCATTTGTTTAAGTTCTTGATACATTTGTGCAATATCTGTTTGGCTTGCATTACTCACAGCTGTCGGCGCATGATGTGATGAAAATTGCGAATTGGAAGCAGAAGAAACGGATGCTTCGGCTTTTACAGGCTGCGCTGCTGTATTATCGGTATCCATCGCTGCCGTAACTTCAACATGGTCATCAAATTGACGTGTCGACATAATGACAGCATCATCACCTAGCTCTGCCCGAACCATATTCATCGCTTGACGCATATTATCGGCAACAAATCGTTTGATGCGCATAACTAATCCTTACCCAATCGCAGCAAAGACATTAATTTGTCTGCTTTCGGGAACTTCACTATAAGACAAAACGACCAAAGAGGGTAATGAATAGCGGAATAAACGTGCCAAGGGTGAACGTACAAACGGATTAACCAATAAAATCGCTGCCTTACCTTCCATTTCTCTGGCTTGCACCTGCGCTCCCAATGATTGACTCAATTTTTCGGCTAAACTTGGTTCAATAGCCAACTGTCCTTCTGGCGCACCCTGCATTGATTTGAGCAAAATTTGTTCCAAATTCGGATCTAAGGTCATGACCTCAACGATATCCTCAACCCTAGGGATATTTTGTAAAATAAACTTACCCAAGGCAGTACGCACATGCACCGTTAACTGTGTCGGGTCTTTTGTTTGCCCCGAACGCTCAAGCATTGCTTCCATAATGGTTCGCATATCGCGAATCGGCACACGTTCACGTAACAGATTTTGCAATACCTGCACCATCGTCGTCATCGTCAGCGCACCAGTAACTTCATCAACTAACTTAGGCGCACTTGCTTTCATTCGCTCGAGTAGTTGTTGTACTTCTTCTAAGCCTAATAATTCGTCAGCGTTATCTTGTAAAATCTGACTTAAATGCGTCGCAATCACTGTGCCCGCATCGACAACGGTATAGCCTAATGTTTGTGCTTGATCTCGATCTTGCTTATTAATCCAAACCGCATCTAAACCAAAGGTCGGATCTTTCGTCGCAATACCATTCAAGTCACCATAAACCTGCCCTGAGTTAATGGCTAAATCACGGTCTGGATAAATGTCTCCCGAACCCAGCGTCACGCCCATCATACTGATGCGATATTGATTCGCACCCAAATCTAGGTTATCGCGAATATGCACGGACGGAATTAAAAAGCCCAACTCTTGCGATAGCTTACGACGCACCCCTTTAATACGCTCCAATAGCTGACCACCCTGAGCAGTATCAACCATCGGAATCAGACGATAGCCGATTTCTAAACCAAGCGTATCCACTTGCTGAACATCATCCCAACCCAACTCTGGTGGGCGTGCTGGTGCTTCTTCTTGCGCTACAGGTGCTGCAGGCGCGTTAGCTGCTACTTTCTTCTGCTTCATCAACCACCAAGCACCACCGCCAGCAAGTGCCGCTAAAGACAAAAAGACGACATTCGGCATCCCTGGAACAATACCAATTAACGCCATAATTCCTGCCGAAATTGCCAGTGGCTTAGGATCGCTTAATAGCTGATCGTTCAACTGATCTGACATTAAACGATCATCGGCATTGCGCGTTACCATTAATGCTGCCGCCACAGAAAGCAATAAGGCTGGAATTTGTGCGACCAAACCATCACCGATGGTTAATAGGGTATAAGTCTGTACTGACACAGAAAAAGGCAAGTCATGTTGCGCCATACCAATAATAAAACCACCAATGATATTGATGAACAAAATAATGATGCCCGCAATCGCATCACCACGCACAAACTTACTCGCACCGTCCATAGAACCATAAAAATCCGACTCACTCGCCACTTCTTTACGACGAGTCTGTGCTTGTTCTTGCGTGATTAAACCTGCATTCAAGTCAGCATCGATTGCCATTTGCTTACCGGGCATCGAGTCCAAGGCAAAACGCGCACTGACTTCGGCCACACGTCCCGCACCCTTTGTCACGACAACAAAGTTAATAACAATCAAAATAGCAAAGATAACCAAACCAACAGCATAATTACCACCGATAACAAACTCACCAAAGGCTTCGACAACGTGTCCAGCCGCCGCACCACCATTATGACCTTCCATAAGAATAATACGGGTCGAGGCAATATTCAGTGCCAAACGTAACAAAGTTGTTACCAGCAAAATTGTTGGAAAAACAGCAAAATCTAAGGGTTTTTTAACATTAAGCGTTACCATCAAAATCATTAACGATAAGGCAATGTTAAAGGTAAACAAAATATCTAAGGCAAAAGCAGGCAGGGGCAAAATCATCATTGCTAATAAGGCAACAACGACCAAAGGCGTACCCAAACCAGTGGGAGCAGCTAACTTAACCTGAGCATAAAGCTTCCGCCAATCCATATCAGGCAGAACCCCTACATAACAAAGACGTATTAATCATGAGTGACATTGTACCAATCCCAGTGCATTTCACCAACACAATCATGGTGATTGTTTTAAATCTGGCGAAACAGGAATATTAGCAAAATCTGGTAGCTTTGAGATTTTCTTGTCACGCAGCTGATAAACCATGGCCAAAATTTGCGCAACCGATGTAAATAACGCCCGAGGAATCACCTGACCAACCTCACTGTTATAATAAAGCGCGCGTGCTAAGGCAGGAGAGCGTACAACTTGAATTTTATGCTCCTGCGCAATGGTACGAATTTGCGCTGCCATAAAGTCAATCCCCATTGCCAAAACTTTGGGCGCACTATCGCCGCCTTCGGCATCATATTGCAAAGCAATTGCATAGTGTTCTGGGTTAGTAATAATCACATCGGCATTAGGAACATCTTGCATCATTCGCCGCTGTGCCATTTCACGTTGCATCCGACGAATACGACCTTTAATTTCAGGACTACCTTCCGTTTGCTTATACTCATCTTTAACTTCTTGTTGTGTCATTTTCATATCTTCAGCATGATGCCAAAGCTGATAAGGCGCGTCAATTAATGCAATAACAATCAATCCCAAAGTCATAACCAGAAAAGCCTGTACCAACAGATCGCCAGCATTTGCCATACCCAACATGACTTCCACTGTCCCCAGTAAACGCAATTCATATAACGTACTGTAAATAAATAAAATAGCAATGACACTCATTAACACAAACTTTAATAATGCTTTTACTAATTCAATCAACGCCTTCACTGAAAACATGCGTTTAATACCAGCAATAGGGTTTAACTTTGAAAACTTAGGAATCATAACCTCGGTGCTAAACAACCAGCCACCCACCAGAATATTTGACAAAACAGCCATCATCAACATCGCAACCATAAAAGGCATGACCATCCACAAAGCCGCTGTCAGTTGCGCAAAAATGAGATCAGATGCCTTTTTAATATCAAATGCATGATCACGATCGAAACTCAAGCCACCAGTGGTTGCTTTAACAAAATCATCTATCATTTGTGGACCTAAAAACATAAACCAAGCAGCGGATAAGAGCATAATCAACAGTGTCCCCAACTCTTTTGAGCGTGGAACTTGACCCTTTTTTCGCGCATCGGCGAGTTTTTTATCGGATGGGGATTCGGACTTTTCCTGACCGTCTGCATTTTCTGCCATGTTATCGACTCAACTGATACTGAGAAACAAATGAAAGCGTAGTCTTCATAAAATATTGAAACTGCTCTAATAATAAAGGCAGTAACCACAACATCAATAAAAAACCACCAATAATGGTAATCACGAAACCAATCGAAAATACATTTAATGTCGGTGCTGCTCGACCAATCAATCCTAAAGCCATATTAGCGAGCAATAATGCCGTAATTGTCGGTAAAGCAACAACCATTGCCCAAGCAAAAATATGACTCCCCCAAAAAGCAATCTCTTTTACAGTTGCCGTCGATAAAAAGTGCCCATTGAGTGGCAATTGAACAAAACTATCACTCAACATTTGAATGACTAACAAATGCCCATCTAATACCACAAAAAACAAGGTTGCCACGATGGTATAAAATTGACTAATCACAGGTGAGCTTGCCCCAGTCGAAGGGTCAACCATAGAAGCGAACCCCAACCCCATACCGTTAGCAATCATTTGACCTGCCAACGTGATCGCTTGGAATACAACGACAAATGCTAACCCCATTGCCAAGCCAATACCAGCTTGTTCAATGGTCATGTACAAGCCTTCGTTGGTAAATGGATCGATGGGATGGTCTAATTTAATGGACGGCGCAATCGCGGCACTAATGATGATTGCAATAATTAACTTGAATCGCGTTGAAATGGTACGCGCTGACAAGACTGGCATAACAGCCATCAAAGCACCAACACGTATAAAAGGCCAAAAAAATGCTCCCCACCAAGACAAAAATGCATCGTAGGTAAACTGCGTTTGCACAAAAGCTAACCAATGACTTCTGGAATAGAGAGAATCAATTCACGTGTATAATCTACAAGAACAGCTAATAGCCAAGGCCCACCAAGCGTCAACACCGCGACAATAGCAACCAGTTTTGGAATAAAGCTCAGCGTCATTTCGTTAATTTGCGTTGCTGCCTGAAACATACCGACAAGCAAACCAATAACCAAAGTAGGCAACAACAAAGGAGCAGATAGTAAAATCGTCACCTCTAGCATTTTTTGTCCAATACTGAGAACCGTCTCCGATGTCATCTCTTAAAACCTCATCGTTATAAACCACCAGGAACAACAAAACTATTCGCCAGTGTCCCCATAATTAAACTCCAGCCATCAACCAATACAAACAACATCAGTTTAAAGGGCATCGAAATAATCATTGGTGACAACATCATCATACCCATCGACATCAAAAGAGAAGACACAACCAAATCAATCACCAGAAAGGGAATAAATAACAAAAAACCAATTTGAAAGGCTGTTTTTAATTCACTGGTAATAAAAGCGGGAATCAAGACGCGAAAGGGAACGGTATCAGGTGTATCTAATTTGACATTTGCCATTTCACCAAACAAGGCTAAATCATTTTCCCGTGTTTGCTGAATCATAAATTGACGCATAGGACCAGATCCAGCTTCAATTGCCTGCATCAAATTCATTTGTTCGTTAAGATAAGGCTCTACGGCATCTTGATTAATTTTATCAAAGACAGGAGCCATAATGAACAGCGTCATAAACAATGCTAAACCAATTAACACCTGGTTAGATGGTGTTTGCATCGTACCCAAAGCCTGACGCAAAATTGACAGTACAATCACAATACGCATAAAAGAAGTCATGGTCATTAATGCCGCTGGTAATAAAGTTAACCCCGTCATTAAGAGTAGAATTTGAATTGATAAAGTATACTCTTGCTGACCAGTAACAGTATTCATCTGCACATTAAAAGCGGGAATGCCCACTTCTGCACTTAGCCCTAACGGCATAAGCGTTAGCAGAATACTCATCATCAGCACAAGGCGTTTAATCATCATGACTAACTTTTTGACGACGCTGTAAGGCAGATTGTAATTTTTGCGCGAAACCTTCTGTCAAAGGTGCGCCATTAGCAACATTAGGTTCAGTAATATTAATTGGCTCTGCCAGTAAATGGAGTAAAGATATTTCAACCGCAGTAACGCCAATTACGAGCTGCTCTTGTCCAACTTGAATCAACAAGACGCGCTCACGCGAGCCAACCGAAACCGCACCCAAAATTTTAAGATGTCCATTTGCCGCACCCTGAACTAAACCAGCACGTCGCAGCACCCAAGCAACAGCCAACAGCAAGCCTAACACAAGCATCAAGACAAATAGCATTTGTGCCAACATGCCACCAAAACCAGATGCTGGTGCAACAGCTTTTTCGGTTTCTTGTGCCACAACAAGGCATGGCATGAGAAACAATAAAACTGAAATTAATCGGGTAAACATCAACATTAGCGTAACTTTTTAACCCGTTCGATGGGGCTAACAACGTCGGTTAAGCGCACACCAAATTTATCATTAACCACGACTACCTCACCATGCGCAATCAAAGTACCATTAACCAAGACATCTAAAGGCTCACCTGCCAAACGCTCTAACTCAATAATCGAGCCTTGCGTATAGGAGAGTAAACTACGGATGGTAACGTAGGCACGTCCAATCTCTAACGACAGTGTAACAGGCACGTCCATGACAACATCAAGATCGACCTTGTCTTTACCGCCTTTAGCTGTTTTTGTTTTAGTCGCAGATTCAGCTTCTGCCTGTTCTGATAGCGCTGCTCCCCAAGGATCTTCTTCATCAACAGCATCAGTGCCAGCTTCTGACTCTGCCTGTTCGGCAAGAGCCGCTGCCCAAGGATCTTCTTCCGTTTCGCTCATTTACCACTCCAATGCGGTTTCTCGATCTCGATACGCGGGATGGCGTGTGAAATCCATCACTTGTATTGCTTTTTTACCTTCAAAATCGCCCAATCGTCCATGCGCAATGGTAATATCTTCTACACGAACAGGAACTAAGTCAGGCATTTCAATTGGGATAATATCCCCCACTTCCATCGCTAACAAGTCTTCCATCGA
The DNA here is from genome assembly GCA_020726325.1 of Thiomicrospira cyclica. Lineage (GTDB taxonomy): Bacteria > Pseudomonadota > Gammaproteobacteria > Thiomicrospirales > Thiomicrospiraceae. Next base: position 21,967 of record DYST01000006.1, read on the forward strand.
CATATTAACGCGTGCTAATTCAGTGGATAACAAGACTTCGATGTCTTTGGCTTCATCACGTATGGTTTTGTTCCAACGCTTATCACCTTCACCCTGTAATGAACGCATGCCCTCTTCGAGAATATCACGAATTGGCTCTAACATAGAGTAAGCCATCACAATGTCAATGCGTCCTTCTTGATTTTCAAAACGCACATAAACAGGCGAAATAACAACCATTTCGATGGGATCAACAATCGAAGCAAACTTAGGATTCATTTCACTATTTAATACTTCCAGTTCGATTGGTAAAACAGGTTCCCAAGAAAGCATCAAACAGCGCGTACACTCATTGACTAAATTACTAATAAGCCCCATTTCAACGGGGGTGTATTCTCGACCTTCAATCTTAAAACGCATTTGACCGTTACCACCGTAGTAAAGATCAATAATGCTAAAAATCAATTTTGAGTCGAGCGTAAGCAACCCTACCCCACCCAAAGCATCAATTCGAAGAATATTCAAACTACTGGGAAAGAATAAATTACGCAGATACTCGTTCATTTTAATGATCTTGACTTCACCTGCAACCACCTCAACCTCCGTCTGAACCATATCAACTAATTTACGCTGAAAACAACGCGAAAATCGCTCGGTGATGATATCTAGTGCGGGAAAGCGACCGCGAATAATGCGTTCTTGGTTGGTAAAGTCAAATGCTTTGAGCGTTCCTAAGTCAGTACCTGAAGTATCTGTTTCTGTTTCAACCTCACCCCCCCCCATACCTCGGAGGAGGGCATCGATTTCATCTTGCTCTAATACATCTTCTTTAGGACCCATCGTTCCTAACATGGTAAAACCCGCGCTTTATTGAGCATTATTGCATGACAAAACGTTCAACTAAAATCTTATCGAGTAAGTCAGGATAAACTTTTTGTCCGTCTAAAGCGGCACGAGAAATAGCTAAAATTTCTTCTGCTACCTTTTCTTGCGCATCATCTGCACTCATTTCGGTATAAGTTTTTTTACGCAACGCTGCAGAAATATCATTGACCAAGATTGGTTTAATTGCTGTTAGCTCAGTCACAACTTCTGGAAAATTGGTCATCATTTTAATTTTGATGGCTAAATGCTTTGCTTTGCCTTCACCTTTAAAATTAACCACCAACTGTTCTAAGTCAAAAAACTGGGGTGATGATCCTGGTGCTGGTGCATGAAATTGTTTATAGCTTGGCGAATAGGCTTTACCATGATCAGCTGGCTTATAAGGCTCTTCCTTAGGTGCTTCTGCATGATCAGCTCCTGCTTTATCATCGTGCTTTTGACCTAACATCATAAACGCCGCCACGCCAACAGCGACGATTAATACAACGACAAGAACAATGAGAACAATCATTAATCCATTGCCACTCTTTTTAGGGGCTTCAACTTCGGTTTCTGCAGGTGCTGCTGCGGCTGGTTTTGCTGCCATAGTGATCATTCCTTAAGTAAATTTAGGGGGTTAATTTTAAATCTTTTGCGCCACCAGCTGCTTTAGAGTCAGAGATACTTTGCAGGTTACGCTCTGCTTCTTTCGTCAGCACAATGATGCTAATGCGTCTATTACGAGGATTATAGGGGTTTTCGCGGTCGTATGGAACCGTATCTGCTAAACCAACCACTTGTGCGACCTTATTTACCTTAACGCCACCATTAATTAACTCCCTCCGCGCAGCATTGGCACGATCAGAAGAAAGCTCCCAGTTGCTATAGTCGTCCGCACCTTTATATTTTAAGGAATCGGTATGTCCAGCAATACTAATTTTATTATCGGATGATTTTAAAACTGTCCCCATCTCTTTTAGAATGGTGGCTGCATAGTCTTTCGGCAAGTCAACCCCAGCATCGAACATCGGACGTTTACGATCGTCTAATACCTGAATGCGCAAGCCACTTGGCGTGACATCAATTTGTAATTGTTCTTTAAATTTGGAGAGTTCTTCGTTAGAGTCAATTTTTTTTTCGAGCTGCTCTTTCAAGTCTTCTAATTTTTTTTGTTCTTTTTCTTTATCTTCAGGCGTATCCCCTTCAACGGACATAGGCGCGTCCATCATACCGCCCATGTCGATTAGTGAGGTTGTCGCTTGACTGGCTTTATCTTTTGCAGGAACGAGCACACTGGGTGCTGCTTCAATAACCGTCGGATCACGAAAGAAGGCAGCAATTTCTTTTTTCTCTTCATCGTTTGTACCACCTAATACCCACAACATCAAAAAGAATGCCATGGTAGCTGTCATTAAGTCAGCAAAAGCAATTTTCCACGCACCACCATGTGCTGCGTGAGGACACTTTTTACCACGTTTAATGATAATGGATTGTTCACCTGCATCAGCCATGAACCTTATCTCCCCCTATTAAAGCGACAAGTTGCTCTTTTTTAACGATTACTTAATGCTCTGTAAATATTCATCGAGGTCTTTAAAGGACACACGATAAATTGAAGGCACTGATTTACGCCCAAACTCAATGGCTACTTGTGGCGCGTAACCATTTAAGTTAGCGAGTAAACAGGTTTTAATGGTTGTATAAAATGCAGCTTCTTCATCTAATTTTGCACCCATTGCACCTGCAATCGGGGCAACGAAACCATATGCTGCCAAAATACCTAAGAAAGTACCAACCAAGGCTACCGACATATGGTGCGCAATTTCCATCGGACCGGCATCCAAATAGGACATGGTAATAATAATCCCCATTACCGCCGCCACAATACCCATGGCTGGCAAGGCTTGTGATGCCTCTGCAATGGCGGCAACAGGCACATGACCTTCATGATGATGAGATTCCATCTCGACGTTAATCAAATCTTCGATTTGATAAGGATTGGTTGCACCTGAAATCATCAACCGTAGATAGTCGGTAATGAAGTCACTCACGTGATGATCATGTATTACTTTAGGGAACTCGCCAAATAGAGCTGACGAATGTGGATCTTCAACATCGGCTTCAATCGACATTAAGCCTTCTCGACGTGCTTTATTGAATAATTTAAACATTAACCCCAACAGTTGCTGGTAAGCCTCTTTATCAAAGGGAGAAGGCTTAATCAACCCTAACGCTCCTGAGAAACCTTTCTTCAATGCCCACCCTGGCGTTGCAATAACCCAAGCTCCAATCGTCGCACCACAAATAATTACTACTTCTAGCGGCTGAATCAGGATACCAATACTACCGTGCGGTAAATAGCCACCTAATACACTACCAACGACGACAACCGTGCCAATAATCGCTTTCATGGTGTTGTTACTTCCTAGTCTTTTTTATTATCATTACGTTGCAATTATTGCCAAGGTCATAGCTTAAAAGATTAGCTACTGACAAATGACCTTAGAGTTTACCAAAAATACGTTCTTGATTGTCAACAGAATCAGTTAAAGAAGCCTGTGCTTGACGAACATCTTGCAAAGTTTCCGCAATTTTAGCCAACATATCGCTTGCTTCTTGCGCATCTGTCTGTGTTGTACCGACACGATCACGACTTGATTGCATGACTTTTACGGCTGTTCTTGCTTGTTTCTGTAACTCTTCGATAATTGACTGAATTTCTTTGGTTGCTTGTTGTGTTTTTTGCGCCAAAATACGCACTTCATCCGCTACTACCGCGAATCCACGACCATGCTCACCAGCACGCGCTGCTTCAATGGCAGCATTAAGTGCCAATAGGTTTGTTTGCTCGGCAATATCTCGAATTAATACCAAAACTGTACCAATGTTTTCACTATCTTTTTCGAGTTGACGAATGACGTTAGCAGCATGAATCACTTCATCACTGAGGGTATTGATGCCCGCAATGACATTATCAAGCAATTTCGTTGTTTGACCAGATTGTCCATTCATGGTTGAAACCTGACTGCGCAATTGCGTTGCTGCTTCTCGGATACCATCGAGAACACCTTTAGCTTGTGAAAAAACAGCACGATGGTCATTGTTTGCTGCAGACTGCTTGCTATAATTTGCTTGCACTTCTAGCGTTTGTACTTGATCTTGTGCTTGCTCGCATTTTTGTCTTTCCTGTTTCATCGCATCATCAATCGCAGCAATGAAACGGTTAAACTTTTCTACAAACACAACATCTTGCGTTGATGATGACATAATTGGCGATAAATTCTGAGTTGACAGACGCTCAATTTGTTCTGTTAGCACTTGTAACAATTGGATATGCTGTTGACTATCGCGACCACTTTGGCGCATCACAAGCACCACAGCTGCAATCAATCCAATAACAACTAACGCCCCTAAGCCAATGAAAATAACGCTATCATCGCCTGCATATGCAATCATGGGTAAGAGTGCCAACCCAATCAGTAATGCCAACTTTCTTGCCTTCATTTTAATATATCCTTTTCGTTGTATCTGTTCAAGTTCATGATAATTGTTCATTATTTAGGTTATGCTGCTCTAAGCGAACTGGTCAACAAAACCATTAATTGATGTCCACTTTGTTGACTCAGCTATTGGGTTAGCGACATCTGTTGCTAAATCTGCATTTTTATTTTGATTAGATTGTTGCTGCTGTTGATCACTAGTCTGCTGTTGCGCACCTGAATCAACATTGGTAGAGCCGACATCTACGCCTTGTTGCGCAAGCATTTCTCGCAATCTCGGCATGGCATTTTCGAGCATATCGCGTGTCAGTCCATGCTGTGCCGACAGTATAACATGCGCTTTATTCTCTTCATCCATTTTTAAATGAATTCGTACTGGCCCTAACTCTGCAGGATCTAAACGCACTTCAACTTCTTTTAAACGCTGATTGACCATCATTTGCATGCGATTACCCATTTCTTGCGTCCACTGGGGGTTGCGCAAGCTAACAGGGCTTGATAAGGGGTTAGCTAAAGGCACGACTCCCGTTTGCAGGGTTGGCGACAAACTGGATAACATGCTGGCAAAACCATCCGTATCCGCACTCAGGCTTGTGCTACTACTCGTTGTCGTTGTTGTGGATAAAGCTGCGTTAGCACGGTCATCATTTTTTTGCTGATTCGCTTGCCCTTGCTGTTGTCCAGCAGTTGATTGTTGTGCAGATGCGGGCATACCCGCTGCATTCATGGTCGAATTCGCTGGCGCGTCATAATGAGCAGTAGAGCCAGCACCGCTTTCTTTTACGACGGAGGTATAGGTTGCAAAAATAGGCGCACCTCGTTCATCCCCTAAACTCACCGCTGTTGTTAATTTTTCTGTCGCTGCTTCTATCGCAACGGGACTTTGTTGCACCGCTTGGTGCGCCATTGTTTGCTGTGTGCCGTTTACCACTAAAGCAGCCGTATTTAAGACTTCTGCTGCTTGCGTACTTTGTACTGTCAAAGGATTTGTAGCTGACAGATCTTGACTTAATGGTTTGTCTTCTGCGACTGGATTAAAAAACGGTTGTCCAGCCAAGGATGAAATAGCGACATCCCCTTCGCTTTTCATATCTTGACGTGACAGCCGTTGGAACTCGGTTTCTTCTGTCCCTGTCTTAGGGTTAACAGACGTTTCTGGATTTTTTGGTATGACGACTTTATTCGTAGGCGCTACCTGAACAGGTACAACAGGAAGACTCGTTGTTTCCTGAGCCTGTACCTGTGTCGTGGTTACTTGTGTTGCTTGCGTTGTTGTTAATGGTGTCTGTGTTGTTAGTGGTGTCTGCACTTCTGAGGCAACAACAGCTGACATAATTTCCTGTTGCACAGGCACTGAATTGATGTTCGGCATTGACGTAAGTTGCGTCGAAGTTGGCGCATCTAACGACGATTGAAGCGGTACTAATGGCAACACTTGTCCAGCCAAAAGATTAGGCGTATCTGGCGCATCTACCGATAAAGCTGCTGCTGTTTGAATACTCGATGAAAGTAAACCAAGCGTATCATCTGGCGAAACAGATGCCAAGGTGACGACAGCAGACCGCGCTGTATTTTGCGCCAAAGCACCCAAATCTAAAGGAGAAGCTGGCAATGCATTGCCTTGAACCAAATTAGGATCGACAACACCATCCGTTGGTGCTTGCGCATCCACATCACTAAAGCCACCCATCAATGAGCCAAATAGTGCTGCGTCAAGAGAACTTTGACCCTGCGCAGCACCAGCCAGCGTTTGCGCTGGCTGCGCGGGTTTCACAGATTGAATTGCAAGATGTGCCATGGTTGCCTCCAAACACGAAGATGATGGTAAAACAAAAGCAATTAACAAGCCAATTCAAGAAAAATTAAGATTTATTACGATAAAATGCTGCTTGATTAAATGCATCTGATTCTTTTTGTTCGTTTTTTTCATTGACAATGCGTTGTTCACGTTGCCGCTTATCCATTAATGTTTGAATGCCTTTTTTTTGCAGACGTGCATCTAGCCACGTTTTTTTTGCTTGCTCTACCTGCTTGGTCGCAAAGGCTACTTTTTCTATTTGCCCCATAACGGCGGTCTGCACTTGATGGAGATAAGCAGTTATCGTTTGCCGATGCTGCATCTGCATCTGCCCAGGTGTTGATAACTGTTGTTGATAGGCTAAAGCATAATCTTCAAGTGCTTTAAGCTGTTGTTGTAACAGTTCTAATTGCTTTTCACTTGCACCTAAAACTTGCCGTGCTTTTTCTTCTTCTTTTTCTCGCAGATCAAGCACTAATGCTAATTGCTTTGACATGATGCGGTTCCTTATGAACTAAACACTTGAATCATATCACGTAAACTTTGTTCCATACTGAGCGATTCGTGTGGTTTTTGCGATAAGAATTGCCTCAAAGCAGGTTGCAAGCGAATTGCCTCATCAATTTGCGGATTACTGCCTTTGGCATATGCACCGACACTAATTAAATCCTGATTTTGTTGGTACAAGGATAAAATACGTTTGATCCGTAATGCCATATCCATTTGTTCGCGTGATACAACTTCTTGCATCACACGACTGATAGATGCCTCAATATCAATGGCTGGATAACGCCCAGATTCAGCGATGCGACGCGATAAGACAAAGTGACCATCTAATACCCCACGCGCCGAATCGGCAACTGGGTCGTTGTTATCATCACCTTCCGTTAATACCGTATAAAATGCGCTAATCGATCCCTTACCAGGTTCACCATTACCAGCCCGTTCAATCAACTGTGGTAAGCGTGCAAATACCGATGGCGGATAGCCTTTACTTGCGGGCGGCTCACCAACCGCAAGCGCGATTTCACGTTGCGCTTGTGCATAGCGCGTCAAAGAGTCCATCAGTAATAATACATTTAGCCCTTGATCGCGAAAAAACTCAGCAATCGAGGTCGCACGCAAAGCACCATGCAAACGACGCAAAGGCGGATCATCGGCAGGTGCGGCAACGACAACGGCACGAGCAAGCCCCTCTGGTCCTAAAATTTGACGAATGAATTCATTAACTTCTCGCCCCCGCTCACCAATCAGACCAACAATAACAATATCAGCTTGCGTATATTTTGCCATCATGCCAAGCAAAATCGACTTACCCACACCCGTACCTGCAAATAATCCTAAACGCTGTCCTCGCCCAACCGTTAATAAACTATTAATGGCACGGACACCAACATCTAAGGACTGACGAATGGGATCGCGATTTAAGGGATTAATGCGTCGCCCATTAAGTGGCACAGAATAAGGGAGATCAGGTAAAGGCAGATCATCTAAAGGATAGCCTGCACCATCGATCACCCGACCTAATAATTCATAACCAACGGGAACTTGAGCCGCTTGCGATAAAGGCAAAACACGCGCATTAGGCGATAAACCTTGCACATCGGCAACAGGCATAAGATAGAGCTTATCATGATGGAAGCCAACAACTTCAGCTTCACTGATCTGTCTTCCCTGAATGATTTGACAACGCGCACCCAAGGAAGCATGAAAACCTTCTGCTTCTAAGGTTAATCCGACCATGCGTGTCAAACGCCCTGCAACAGCTAATGGCAATTCATCGGGCAGCTCTTGCGCGGTATAAACAAGACGACGCTGCCATAAAGCAAGGCGCTGTGAATCACGGGGATAAAAAATATCAGACATCAAGCACAGCACGTTCCGAAGCTAAGAGAGCTTGTAACGCAGCATCCATAACTTTACGCGCCTGCTCTTGCCAATGCAATGCCACCTCACTATGACCCGAACGAATAACACATTCTCCTCGTTCTAAAGCGGCATCCGCTTGCAAATCAACACGCCCCTCTTGTGCAATCGATAAGATATCAATCAAGGCAATATCATCAGGATGCAAACGAATCACCAGTGGGTACACAATATGTGGCAAGCCTTCAACAACAGCACGCACAAGGCTATTCACGCGCTCTGGCGCAATACTTAACTCACCAATAATCAAACGCTGTGCCATCTGACCACACAACCAGACAATATCTTGTAATAAAGGCGTATCCAGTTGACTTAAAGATTGGGTTAAACTTAAAACCAAAGTTTGCCATTCTTCTGTTAAGGCTTTTATTAAATGGTCTCTTTCCGCTTCAAATGCTTTAGTTTTACTGTTATATTCGGCTTCCAAGACTGCTTTAGCTTCGTTATAGCCTATTTCGTAGCCTGTTTCGTAACCTTTTTTATAGCCATCTTGTGTGCCTTTTTCTGTTCCTGACTTGAGCCCCTCCGCTCGCGCTTGAGAGAGTGTTGCTTGACGCATCCGCTCCAGATCTTGTGCTACTTCAATTCGCGCACTTTTAATCGCGTGCTCAAAAGCCTCACGCGAGGCGCGAACAGCCTCTTCTTGTAAGTCTGGCGCGTGCCAAGTATTACTCGGTGCAACAGCAATATCTTTAGCTCGCAATAACGGCGTGACCTTAAGCGGCTGATCCTCTTTATTGTTACCATTATTCGCTTGAAAATGGGGTTGACTCACTTAATAACCCTCATTAGCCGACCATATCTTCACCACCACCTGGCATCATGACTTTACCCTCGTTAGCAAGACGACGCACCGTCATAATAATTTGACGCTGCGCACCTTCCACTTCACTGAGCTTAACAGGTCCTGAGTTCTCTAAGTCATCCTTCAAAATGAGTGCTTGGCGTTTAGACATATTATCCAAGAAATGTGCCTGCATTTTCTTGTCTGCACCCTTGAGTGCCAAGAGCAAGACATCCGCAGGAATTTCTGCCAATACAGCTTGAATACCACGCCCATCAATCGCGGATAAGTTATCGAAGGTAAACATATTATCCTGAATGGCTTGACTAACATCGGTGTGTTCAATGGCAATATCGTCCAGAATCTTACCATCATTACCACCACCGATTAAGTTAAGAATTTCTGCTGCACGCTTGACACCACCAATGGTTGCCATCTTACCACCACTTGAATCCGATGCTTGGTTTTCAAAAATCGCATTTAAATCAAAGAGTGCTTGTGGCTGAATCGTATTGAGCGTTGCAATACGATAAACCACTTCAGAACGAAAGCGTTCGGGCAAACCTTGTAATACTAACGCGGCTTGTTCTGGTTCAAAATAAGAAAGTACCGTTGCCATAACCTGCGGATGCTCATTTTTAAGCATATTTGACACCGCACCTGGATGCATCCACTTGAGTGTCTCTAGTCCTTTAAGTTGATCCGACAACATGGAAACATCGAGTACATGGCTGCTATTTTTACCCAGTGTATCCATCAGTAAGCTGCGAGCAAAGCTATCAGGATCGACACCCAAAGCATCCTTACCAAATTCACGATAATAAGTACGCAAAATGGCATCTACTTGCCGACGATTGACATGCGGCAAAGTCGTCATCGCACTACCAATCGCCTGAATTTCTGGCGGATTGAGTTGCTTCAAAAGTACAGTTGCCGTTTCTTTACCTAATGCCATCATTAAAATAGCGGCACGTTGCACTACGGTCAAATCGGAAAGATCAACCTCTTCATCATCCTCGATGCCAATTAAGTCTGCCATAACTTACCTCTGCTTATTTTTGCTCATTCATGAGTTCACGTAATGCCTTGGCTGCAATTTTAGGATCTGCATTAATCAGATCACGCAAACGCTCAACCAAATTTGCATCCTCTTTTTCAAGTTCTGCTTGTTGCTCTTGTTCTTGCATATCTAGTGCATCCAAAGTATCTTCCATGACATCATTTTCACCTAACGCTTCTGCTGCTGCAGCTTCGGCGGCAGCAGCAGCGGCTTCTGCCGCAGCCGCAGCCGCCGCAGCCGCCGCAGCCGCAGCCGCCGCAGCCGCTAATTGAGCAGCCTCTTCTTCATCTTCATCAGGAATATCTTCTTTATCTTTTTCGCGCACCCCTGTCAAATCACGTAATAGCGGACGCAAAACACCAAAAATAATGAGCAATACTGCTAAGCCACCAGCTGCCTGCTTAACCATTTCCCAAAACCACGGCTGTTGCCATAATGGGATGGTACTATTGCCATCATCCTCGACTTGAAAAGAAATATTAACCAAACTTAAATTATCGCCACGCGCTTCATCGACACCAACCGCATCACGCACTAAATTTTTAAAACGCGCCAACTCATCATCGGTTAACGCGCTTCTCTGTAATGCGCCATCTTCGCCCGCTTTAACACGATCATCGACAACCACAGCAACCGACAAGCGTCTGACTGAACCAACTTGTGATTGCAAGTGGGTAATGGTTCGATCAAGTTCATAATTTTTAGTAACTTTTTCACTTTGCAAGTCTTTTGCCATGCTTCCATTGTCATTTTTACCAGGATAATTTTCTTCGGGTGCAATACCTGCACGCGGCGGTTGATTGGTTAACGCACCAGGTATCCCTTCAGGTCCTTGCGCTTTATTACGCTCGCGAATTTCTTGTAAACTACGCACTGCTTCTGGGTCGGGATTATAGTTTTCACGCGTTTGCTCTTGCACACTAAAGTCCATTTCTGCGGTTACTTGCGCACGAACCCCTTTTGAGCCAACTAAAGGTGAAAGCAAATCTTGAATTCTGGCTGCTAACGTCTGTTCTACATTACGCGTATATTCGAGTTGTTTTAGGCTCATATTCATGCCTAAATTGGCTTGTTGTTGTGATAATAAATTACCATTTTGATCAACAATAGAAACGCCCGATGCTTTCATGTTAGGAACACTAGAAGCAACCAAATGGGTAATTGCATTAACCTGTTGTTCCGATAGAGTTCCATTAAGGTTAATAACCACTGATGCCGTTGGTTCTTGCTCTTTGCGCACAAAAACCGTGCGTTTGGGAATCGCTAAATGTACCCTTGCCGACTTAATTGCTGCGACCGCCGTGATAGACTGAGCCAGCTCGCCTTCTAACGCACGGATATACTGAATATTTTCTTTAAATTGACTAACACCAAAACCCTGATCTTTATCTAAGAGTTGATAACCCGTTTCGGCAGATTTAGGCAAGCCGTCACCCGCTAACTTCAGGCGCACTTCATGTACACGTGCAGCTGGAACCATCACATTGCCTGATGCTGTATCTAATTGATAAGGAATTTTTTGCGCTTCAAGCGATTTGACAATATCAGCGGCTTGTCGATTGTCTAAACCACCAAATAATAATGAATAGGTCGGAGCTTGCGACCATAAAACAATAGCAACACCAATGGCAATGGTTGCCGCTAAGGCAATAATCAGACTAACCTGTTTAATAATCGGCATTGTGCCTAAGTTTTGATACAAGACTGAAGCGCCAGTGGCAGAGTCTGTGCCAGCCGCCGTACGCTGAATGTCAGCCATTTATCCGTTCTCCCGATAAAACCTGTGCGTTAATATATTACGATTTCGTGATGTGTATTATACAGTAAGGCATGATGGCAACGTCTTGTCTATTCATACTTAAATTGGCATATTCATGACATCTTTATAGGCTTCAACTAACTTATTACGCACTTGCGACATTGCTTGAAAGGCCAAAGATGCTTTTTGTGCTTGAATCATCACATCCGACAGCTCAACACCTGGTTCACCTAACTCTAATTGCTCTTTTGAGTGATTAGAATCTTGTTGCATGTTATTTACTTTGTCAACAGCCTGACGCATTAAGGTTGCAAAATCGGTACTAACATTATCGCCGCCATCAACACCGTTCACTGCTCCGACATCGGTTATACCAGAAAGCGGGTTACTCGCACCCACATTCGACATCTGTGCTTGCTGTGCAACACTGCGCATTTCCATCAATAGCCGTTGGGTATCAATCGCACTCATAGTCCTATCCTCTAAATTCTAGCCAAAACCTAGCAAAACTCGTGCCGTTATTCCACGTCATAACCAGAGTCACGTAATTTTGCTAATTTATAGCGCAAGGTTCTTGGGCTTAATTGTAAGATTTCTGCTGTTTTAGCGCGATTACCTGCATTTGCTTTCAATGTTTTCAGAATCAAATCAATTTCTTGTTGTTTTAGATCTTGCATGATGAGCGGTGAAGCATAATCATTTGTACCATCATCCGCCTCAATCGACAAGGTCTCTTCTTGCCACAAAGAGCGGGCATCGATCAGAATATCATCTGCCATAATAGACTCACCGCTTGCAAGAACCAAGGCACGCTGAACCACGTTATCCAACTCACGAATATTTCCAGGCCAGTTATAGGCAGTTAATCGCGCTGCCGCGCCTTCATCCAATATAGGTTGAACCTTTTTACCATCACAATGACGCGCGATTAAACGCTCGGCAATAGGAACAATGTCTTGTATACGTTCACGCAAGGGCGGTAAATGCATTGGAAAAACATTAAGCCGATAAAACAAATCTTCTCTAAATTTATGATTTTTAATGGCGTGTTCAAACTCAATGTTCGTTGCCGACAAGACGCGCACATCAAGATTAATCATTTTATCGCCACCCAAACGCTCAACTTCTCGCTCTTGCAACACACGCAACAGTTTACTTTGCACATCAAAGTTCATTTCACCGATTTCATCTAAAAACAGTGTTCCCTTTTGTGCCTGCTCAAATTTACCTGGCATTGATTTAACAGCACCTGTAAAAGCCCCTTTTTCATAACCAAATAAGGTTGCTTCTAACATACTTTCAGGAATTGCGGCACAGTTAATGGCGATAAAAGGACCTTGCGCTCGCGGCGATTGTTGATGGATATAACGTGCTAAGACTTCCTTACCGCTACCACTTTCACCTGTAATCAATACACTTGCATCCGACTGTGCCAGTTTTTTCGCAATTTGCTTGAGCTTTTGTGTCATCGGATCAACCGCAACAAAATCATCACCGCTAGAAGCGTCCGCATTGAGGTAACGCTGTGCCTTTTCTAATAAGATACTGGCTTCAAAGGGTTTAACTAAATAATCAATCGCGCCATCTTTCATTGCTGAAACCGCTTGCTCAATCGTACCGTAAGCGGTCATCAAAACAACGGGCAAATGTGGTTTTAAAGCACGCAAGCGTTTGAGTAAGGCATAACCATCCATGCCATCCATGCGAATATCGCTAAAGACAAGGCTAATTTGCTCATCTTCACCCAACACGGCTAAGGCACTGAGACCATTATCGACCGATATAACCTCAAAATCGCCCAATTGCAAGGTATCCACAATGGCTTCTCGCAAATCTACATCATCTTCAACCACTAAAATACGTGCTAAACTCACAAAGATTCCTCCTGCTTCGGCAACCAAAGACAGAACTCACTGCCCTCACCGAGTTTTGATACCAGTGTTACTTTACCATGATGCGCTTGCGCTACCGCTCGCGTCACAGCCAATCCTAAACCCGTCCCTTGTGCGCGACTGGTATAAAAGGGTTCAAATACTTTTTCTTGTAAATCAGGGGCAATACCCGGACCTTTATCGCTAACAATCAGACAGACCCACTGACCCTCAATACGCGCACTGAGCGTAATATCGGCTGAATCTTTAACCACATCAATGGCATTGACAATCAGGCTTTGCAATGCGGTAGTCAATGCTGCCAGATCACCCCGTACCGCACAGTCTTCCGCTAGGGGTACAAGCATCAATTTACTGTGACTGGCAACAATGGGTTGTTCAACCACCTGAGCAACCTGTGCCAATAACTCAGAAACATGAACACAACTACTGCCACTTCGTCCCCCTTTTGCATATTGCAGCATATCGGTAACCAAATTTTCTAAGTGACGCAGGCGTGCTAAAATTTTTTCGCTCATTTCTTGTCGTTTTAATTCAGACAAATTCGGTAAATTCAATTGCGAGGCATAAAGTAAGGCTGCTGCTAATGGGGTACGAATTTGATGCGCTAAAGAAGCCGCCATCTCCCCCATACTGCGTAAGCGTTGGTGTTGGCTGAGTTTGCTCGCCAAATTACGTTGTTCTGTGACATCCATTAACAACACAATCTTACCTAAGGCTTTATCCAAAGCGGTTTCTGAGACACTCAAAATACGCCCATTAGCAAACAGCCAGTCGCCTTTAACTTCACCTGATTTTGCTAATCCCGTCAAAACCGTTTGCCACGGACGACCAACTAATTGTCCATCCAGCCATTGCATCGCCGTCGCATTTGCTTCGGTAACACGTCCCATTTGATCAATAACCAATACTGCGGCAGGTAATAGCGTCAGTAGTCGCGCCAAACGATCAGCGACACGCTCTTTTTCGGCTAACTGTAATAAGCGTTCGCTTCTTGCTTGCGCCAACTCTTGTGTGAGTTCAACGACCTGTCGTTGTAAACGCTCATATGCATCGGCCAGTTGTGCTGAGGTGGCATTAAAGAGCGTAAAGGCTTCTTCTAACTCACGTAGGCGTTGACGTTCGGCTTCGGATAAGCTCACTTAGTTATCCTCGGTACGAAGATGTAATTTTCGCATTTTCTCAATTAAGGTCGTACGGTTCAAACGCAATAAGCGTGCCGCCTGACTCACAACACCATCGGAATGCTCTAGCGCACGTTGAATGATGCTTTTTTCCATATCGTGCAGATATTGCTTTAAATCTAAACTACCGTCAAAGGCTGGCATCGACAAGGACTCACCCATCTTGACCGTTGATGAGATAACTTCAATCGGATGATACTGTCGTGGCAACATATCGGGCGTGACTAACTTCCCTGGATATAAAATAGACAAACGTTCAACCAAGTTACCCAGTTCACGCACATTACCAGGCCAATCATAGCGCATTAGGGAATCTATTGTTTCTGCCGACAATTGCACCTGTTCACGACCAGAAACACCCATACGCTTAAGTTGCATTTCAATGAGCAACGGGACATCTTCAGCACGTGCGCGTAATGGCGGTAATTCGATGGGAAAAATATTAAGACGATAGAACAAGTCTTCACGAAAAGTACCTTCATCAATACGAACGGGCAAATCGCGGTGTGTCGCGGCGACAATGCGTAGATCAGCAGTGAGACTTTTACTACCACCAACACGCTCATAAACACGTTCTTGCAGCACGCGCAAGAGCTTTACTTGCATCGCCAGTGGCATATCACCAATTTCATCAAGAAAAAGCGTGCCTGCTTCAGCCAATTCAAAACGCCCCTTACGGGCTGTAATGGCACCTGTAAAAGCACCTTTTTCGTGACCGAATAACTCTGATTCCAAAAGCTCGGCAGGAACAGCGCCACAATTAAGTGGTACAAAGGCATATGGGTTACGTAAGGAGCATAAATGAATTGCTTGTGCTACAACTTCTTTGCCCGTACCTGACTCACCTAAAATCAGAACTGTTGCATCTGTTTCCGCGACTTGACTAATGAGATTTTTAACCTGCATCATCGCAGGACTCACACCAATCACTTGTTCAATTGAACTCACCACACCCCCAAGCAAACTGTCATTAACACATGGCAACGACAATGTTGATACGACTATTATTAGATGTGGTGTTTATACACTAAAGCCCTACAGCCTGTCAAAATTTTGTCAGCATAATCGCAGGCGTTATCAAGCTTTTTTTTGCTTGTCCAACTCTTCTTTTGACATGCGACGGTAATTATCTGGCATTTCATCCCAAGCAGTCTTTACGTTTCGCAATAACTCAGCGACCTCATCTAAAATCGCAACATCATTACGCGCACTTGCTTGAAATAAACGTCGAACCATAAAGTCATACAGTGCATTAAGGTTATCAGCAACCTCTCCACCATTATCAAGATCAAGACCACCACGCAATCCAGTAATGATTGTAATGGCATGATTAATGCGTTTACCTTTTGTCTCATAGTCTTTACGAATCATCGCACCTTTAGCTTGCGCAATCACATCTAAAGCACCCTCATAAAGCATTTGCACCAAACGGTAGGGGGTAGCACCCTCAATCCCTGTCTGCACATTTGTTTGTGCATACTGCTGTAAAAAACGATTACGAACCATAGCGTTCATTCCTGATTACTCCCATCATGCTGAAATCATACTTTTGTT
>DYST01000060.1 GCA_020726325.1 Thiomicrospira cyclica
GCACACCATCTGTCGCTTGAGCTTGGACATGAGTGGTCAAGTCTGCTACTTTACGTGCATTAGCCGTATTCGCTTGTACAGCTGCCGTCATTTCATTCATGGTTGAGCTGGTTTCTTCAAGTGCTGCTGCTTGTTCCTGCACCCGTGCCGATAAGTCTGCCGAACCTTGCGATACTTGACCCGCTGCTTCGCTGACAATATTAGATGCCGCTACGGCTGCTGCAACAACCTCTTTTAGTTTGCGTGCCGATAGGTTCAAAGCGTTCTTAGTCGCTTCGAGTTGTCCCTTAAAGTCACCAACACATTCATGCATCAAATCACCGTTTGCTTGTAATAAAACAATTTTAGTAATAGTACTCATAGCAAGAGAAAGTCGATCCATAGAATCATTAACGCTGTTTTTCATGTTCAATAAATCACCAGCAGCATTGGACTTAACGCGTGCATTGAAATCGCCTTCATTCATGCGCGACATCACCACATTCATATCGCTAATGATACCGTTAAGCTGTGACATCGCATCAGCAGAAGCTTGCAACATTAATCCATACGCCCCTGGTGCATTGGTATTGACGCGCTGCGAGAAATTTCCGTGCTGCAATGACGACATCGCAACCGACATTTCTTTAATAACCGTATCGATGTTATCAACAGACTGGTTAATGGTTTGCTTTAAGGCATCCAAGTCACCAACATAGCTATTGGTAATACGACGGGAAAAATCACCAGCGGCTAACGCTTTGGTAATCTCGCTAATATCCGTAACGCCACTATCAAGACTATGTAACATTTGGTTCATTGCCTGAGAGACTTCATTGAGTTCATCATGACGTGCGGGTAGACGCGCCTTAAATGACATGCTACTGACAACCTGAGCAACACCTGCTACGATTTCACTAATTGCCCCCGACACAGCACGAATCACCATTAAAGCAATACCGATTAGAATGCCAATGGCAATTGCCGAAATAATCAGCATCCACATATTGGCATTTTCGCTATTCTCTTTACCTTCGATAGAAGAAACTTTTGCTAATTCTTTTTGATAGTCAACTAAGGCTTGTAATGCATTACGATAAGCAACACCTTGATCACGCACTTCTATGCTGGTAATAAAAGCAGCAGCCTCATCTTCCTTACCTGCTTTCGCTAAAGCAATGGCTTTATTATTGCTTTCGCTAACAGGTGTGCGCGTTGCTTTAGCAGTCGCTAAAAGTTGTTTACCTTTTTCGTTACGAATCGTGGCATCTAAATATTCATAAGCTTTTTGATTCAGTTCACGATCGTCGGCAATGCGCTTTTCGACAGCCTCGCGGCGTGCAGGATCTTTTAAAAGCACAAGTTCACGTGCATCACGCTGCAAAGCCAGCGAGCGAATAATGAGTTTCTCAATCTCAATCAGCTTAGGAAGGCGGTCATCCACGACTTTAACAAAATTAACCTGACAGCTATCAATACTCGTCTTGCCAGTGCCAAATACGGCAACAAGTCCGAGAATCGATACCAGTGCCATTAACCATAGTCTTGCTTGAATTCTCATCGTATTGGCCTCCAAAGCCTAATTGATAGTGATTATATACTTATTGCTAATTATACACGAGTCATTAAAGATAAATATGCATAATGTGCATTTTATTTGTTATTTATTTGTTATATCTCTTTTTCTTGCCTTTTATGACAAAACAAAGGCTTTTTCGTGATTGTGCTATAATCCGATGTCATTAACGATGAAAAAACGCCATATTTCGTAAAAAAGACTACCGAAGGTAATTGCATGAACATCCTTTTCATCCACCAAAACTTCCCCGGACAATTTAAGCATCTTGCTCCAGCGCTGGTGCAACAAGGTCATCATGTGCTTGCTATGACCATGCAAAAAACAGAAGCGACGGCATGGCAAGGGGTGCAGCTTGTACGCTACAGCGCGACGCGAGGTACAACAGCGAATATTCATCCTTGGGTGAGCGATTTTGAAACAAAAACCATTCGTGCCGAGGCTTGTTTTCGTGCGGCATTGCAAATGAAAGCACAGGGTTACGCGCCCGATATCATTATTGCGCATCCGGGTTGGGGTGAAAGTTTGTTTCTAAAAGAAGTTTGGCCGTCGGCAAACATTGGCATCTATTGCGAGTTTTATTATCGCCCACAGGGGGCAGATGTTGGGTTTGATCCAGAGTTTCCTGCCAAAGATGAGGGCGATGTTTGTCGCTTAAAATTAAAAAATATCAATAATTTGCTTCATTTTGAGGTGGCGGATGCAGGCATATCACCCACCCATTGGCAAGCGAGCACTTTTCCAGAGCCATTCAGAAAGCAAATCTCCGTTATTCACGATGGTATTGATACCGACGCACTTGCCCCCAATCCCGATGTTAGCCTTGTACTCAATATGGCAGATGGTGAGCAGCTAACGCTAACCAAGCGTGACGAAGTGATTACCTTTGTTAATCGTAATTTAGAACCTTACCGTGGTTATCATATTTTCATGCGTGCTTTACCAGAACTTCTTAAGCGTCGCCCCAATGCTATTGTGCTCATTGTCGGTGGTAATGATGTCAGTTACGGTGCGCGTCCAGAGGGGAATCAAACATGGAAAGATCTTTTTATACAAGAAGTTCGTCCTCAAATCAGCGATAGCGATTGGGCGCGGGTGCGTTTTTTAGGTAATTTACCTTATCAACATTTTATTCCCTTATTGCAGCTTTCAACGGTGCATGTCTATTTAACTTACCCCTTTGTGTTAAGTTGGAGTTTGTTAGAAGCGATGAGCGTTGGTTGTGCGATTGTTGCCAGCGACACTCAACCCTTGCGCGAAGCCATTATTCATGATGAAACAGGTAGATTGGTCGATTTTTTTGATGCTAACGCGCTTGTGAATGCGACGTGTGACCTGCTCGATCATCCGCAAGAGCGCGACAGACTCAGTAAAAATGCCCGCGCTTTTGCCATTGCACACTACGACCTAAAAACAGTGTGCTTGCCGCAACAGCTCGATTGGGTAAATGGTCTGCGTTAATGTCGCTGCGACAATTCGACGCACCCCATCCCAAGGTGCGATAAAACGTGACATAATGAGCCCATGAATTTACTCATTACCGATGACGATACCCTTTTTGCGACTACCCTTGCCCGCCAACTGACGCGCAAGGGGCATAGCTGCGTCCTTGCTCACAACACAGAACATGCGATTGGCTTTGTGGAACTTACCCTATTTGATGCTGCCGTGACCGATCTTGTTATGCCGGGAGATTCTGGCTTAAAGTTGGTGCAAGCCTTGCACGAAGCTGATCCTGAGCTGCCAATTGTCGTCCTCACGGGCTATGCCAGTATCACAACAGCGGTCGAAGCAATTAAATTGGGCGCACGTCACTATCTCGCCAAGCCTGCAACCATCGAAGAAATCCTCAATGCCTTAGAGCAAAGCCAAGGTAATGCCAATCTTGATATCGAAGCAAAACCCTTATCGGTTGATCGCCTAGAATGGGAGCATATTCAAAAGGTATTGGCCGAAAACGATGGTAATGTTTCCGCTACGGCTCGCGCACTCAATATGCATCGACGCACATTGCAGCGTAAGCTAGAAAAACGTCCCAGTAAGGCAGGATAAGGATGCGTTGGCGCATTGTGTTATGGCTATCCCTGTCATTGCTTAGCGTGTTGTTTGTGCAGACACAACCCGCGCTTTGGCGACAAGCTGCACAGCTTGCGCAAGATATTCTGATTCAAAAACTAGCAAGTGATGCCCCTGTAACGTCGCTTGCACTGATTGATATTGATGAGGCTTCATTGGAAATGATGGGTGCTTGGCCTTGGTCACGTTCCCTGATGGCAAGTTTGCTTAAAAAAACAGCCAATGATTATCATGCTGGTGTCATTGGTTTAGATATTGTCTTTCCCGAAGCCAGTAACAGCACGGATGACAATCAGCTGGTGCAAGCAGTTAAAGAAACACAAGCAGTAATCGCCATTGTCTGGGACTATCAAGGGCAGACCCCAACTTTGCAAGTGGGGGATGCAGGACAAGGGATTGCAGCCCAAGCAGGTAGCGACTTACCGCAAGCTTATGGTTATTTAGGTAATTTTTCGGACTTGGCTGCTATTGGTACGCAGGGACATATTTCTCCCTCGCCAGATAGTAATGGCAAAATACGCTATATTGCACCTTTGGTTAATTGGCAAGACAAAACCTATCCAATGCTCGCCCTGAGTTTACTAGCAAAAGCACAAAATAAACCCCTGCATCCGACTATGCATTATAACTGCATTTATCCCTTTTCAGGACAAAGCTTATCTTTGTGTTTAGATGATGAAGGGCAATGGTCGATTCCTTATCGCTATCAATTATCATCTTTTATTGTTGTGCCCGCATGGCAAATTATGTTGCAGCAAGCGCCACTGGATCTTCTAAAACAACGACAAGTCATTATTGGCTCTTCAGCATTAGGCTTATCTGATCGAGTTGTGACCCCTTTAGCCAGTATCACCCCAGGGATGATGGTACATGCTCAAATTTTGGCAAGTTTGCATGCTGGAAACGATCGTCATACTTTTGCAGGTCCTAATCCTTGGCTTTTTCTGCTTGTCTCATTAGCACTCTTATCTTATTTGTTGGTACGTTGGGACGTTCGCGCTGGTTTGCTATTAGTGTTTCTTACTTCTGGGCTGTGGTTGTGGTGGGTTAGTGTTGATTACTTGCAAGGAGATACCTTGCCCGATATTGCCTTACCCATCGTTGTTATGGTTTTTTGGTTGATGAGTCAGTCTGCACTTGAATGGTCGCTTGTTAAGTTACAGAGTCAGCGCATTTATCGCCTGTTTCAAGACTATTTACCGCCCCACCTGTTGAAACAAGCACTGACCCAGCCCGATGAGCGCATGCTATTGCCGCAACAACGACGCGTAACGGTATTATTTGCCGACATTGCTGGCTTTACCACCATGACCGAACAACTGCCAACGGCAGAAGCGGCTGCACTCACGCGTCACATTTTATCTTTACTAACACAAGCTGTTTATGCACAAGATGGTACACTCGATAAATACATGGGCGATGCCCTAATGGCATTTTGGAACGCGCCGCTCGATCAGCATGATCATCCCAAAAGAGCGGCACAAGCAGCATTAGATATGAGAGAAAAGCTATCTGAGCTTAACCACAATCGTGCTTTGCTTGGTTTAGCCCCAATCCATGTTCGTATCGGTATTAATTCGGGTGATGTGCTGGTTGGCGACTTAGGCACGCAATGGCGACATGCCTATACCGTGCTCGGTGATGCGGTCAATGTGGCGCAACGCTTGATGGTTGCAGCGGGAAAGCTCGGTGTTGATATTGCGATTGGTGAAGCGGCAACAGAAGGGGTTTGTGGTCTCGAATCTGTGGGCGAGATGTACTTAGCTGGGCGCGAGCGAGCGGAGCATGTGTTTGTGATACCAGTCACGATTAATCTTTAATTATAGCTGATTTTTATGCGATAATACTCAATCTATTTTTTGGTAGTTGAATATAATGAAGAAATCACATATTTCGGAACTAGCCAGCGTTATTGGTAGCTTTAAGCATTCCTTTCTGTATATCGGTTTGTTTAGTTTTATTATTAACTTATTGATGCTTGTTCCTTCTTTGTACATGTTGCAAGTCTATGACCGCGTTATGATGAGTCGTAGCAATGAAACGCTATTCATGCTAACGGCGATTGTCGTCTGGCTGTTTTTAGTCATGGGGCTATTAGAATACGTCCGCTCTGGCTTGATGATTCGTTTAGGCTCACAGCTGGATGCTAAGCTCAATCGTCGCCTTTATGGTGCGATGGTTGATTATGCTCTGGCAAAACCCGGTCAAGCAACGGCACAGCCGATGTCTGACTTAACCAATGTACGCCAGTTTTTGACAGGCGCGGGTTTATTTGCTTTCTTTGATGCACCTTGGATGCCGATTTATATCGGTGTGCTGTTCTTGTTCCACCCAGCTTTTGGTTGGTTTGCAATTGGTGCAGGCTTGATTTTGGTGGTGGTCGCGATTTTAAACGAACGTTCGACCAAAGCACCCTTAGCAGAAGCCAACAACCTGAGTATTCAATCGAACCAAGCAGTTGCGACTCAGTTACGTAGTGTTGAAGTCTTACACGCGATGGGGATGTTGGGCTCTTTACGTGAGCGTTGGTTAGGCAAGCATCTTAAGTTTTTAGAACGTCAATCAGATGCTTCTGATCAAGCCGCAGTTTGGGCTAACTTGTCTAAGTCTTTGCGTTTGCTTTTCCAATCGTTAATCTTGGGTTTGGGTGCTTATTTAGCGGTACAAAACGAAATTACAGCGGGTATGCTCATTGCAGGTTCGATCATTATGGGTCGTGCTTTAGCACCGATTGACCAAATGATTGGTACATGGAAGCAATTTGGTACAGCGCGTACCTCATATGGTCGCATCGAAAGTTTACTGGCTGAGTTTCCAGAAAAGAAAGACCCGATGTCGTTACCAACACCAAAGGGTGCGCTTGCTGTTGAGTCAGCTTATTTATTCCCACCAGGATCAAAGCAGCAATCGTTAACAAATGTTAGCTTTGCCATTAATGCTGGCGAAGTATTGGGCGTTATTGGTCCAAGTGCGGCAGGTAAGTCTTCTCTCGCGCGTGCATTAATGGGCGTGTGGCCGCTTGCTAACGGTAAAGTGCGTCTGGATGGTGCAGATCTCAATCATTACAACCGTAATGAACTCGGTGCTCATGTTGGCTATTTGCCGCAAGATGTCGAGCTATTTGAAGGCACGATTGCTGAAAATATTGCGCGTTTCGGTGAAATTGATCCTGATAAAGTGGTGCAAGCGGCACAGTTGGCAGGTGTACACGAGATGATCTTACACTTACCTGGTGGCTACAACAGCCCATTAGGTCAGGGTGGTATTGCTTTATCTGGTGGACAGCGTCAACGTGTCGGTCTTGCGCGTGCCATGTATGGTAATCCTCGCTTTGTCGTGCTGGATGAGCCTAACTCGAACCTAGATGATGCAGGTGAGCGTGCATTGGTACAAGCCGTACTTAACTTTAAGAACATGGGAACGACGGTCGTGTTAATTACCCATCGTCCTGGTATTTTAGGCGTTACTGATAAAATTTTATTATTGGTAGAAGGACAGGTACGTGCTTTTGGTTTGCGTGATGATGTCTTGCGTGCCTTACAAAATCAACAAGCACCAGCAGCGCCGAGTGCAGCGAGTGGAGAAGTGAGAGCATGAGTGAATTAAAATCAATTAAAGAAGTTGCCGTCAAAACAACGGATCGTAACGATGTTTTATTGGCAAAAGATGAAGTGCTAAGCGCACCTGTCGTCGAAAAGGCAGAGCCATTAACGACCTTACGCATGGATGATAAACCTTTTCGTCGTCTGGGCATGTTTGTCGCCGCTGGTATGTTGGGCGGATTCGTTCTCTGGGCTGTTTTAGCACCGCTTAAATCGGCAGTGGTTGGTTCTGGTAAAGTTGTGGTTGAATCGCGCAATAAAGTCGTACAACATTTAGACGGCGGCATTGTTGCTGAAATTTATGTTAAAGAAGGCGATTTGGTCAAAAAAGGGCAACCGCTATTAAAGCTTTCTGATGTACAAATCAAGGCTCAATTGGACATTGTCAATAGTCAGCTGTGGGAGTCTATGGCGAACTTAGAGCGTCTTAATGCCGAGCGCAATGGCCAAGAAACATTGGTTTTATCTGATGCGGTTAAAGCATTGCAAAATGAACCTAAGATGGCTGAATATTTAGCAACGCAAAAACAGTTGTTTACCGTGCGTCGTCAGGCTTTTCATAGTGAGCAGTCTGTTTTACAACAGCGCGTTGCACAAAGTAAGCAACAAGTTAAAGGCTTGGAGCAGGTTGTTCAAAGCGAAAAAAGCCGTGCGCAGTCTTTATCTACCGATGTTAAAGATTGGCAGTCGTTGTATGAACAACAGTTTGCTGATAAAGTGCGTTTGCGTGAAATGCAACGTCAGTTAACAGAGCTTGAAGGCAGTATTGCGGGCAAACAGTCTGAAGTTGCACGTCTTAAGCAAGTTGCGGCAGAAACAGAACATCAAATTTTATTGCGTCAGCAAGAGTATTTGAAAGAAGTGTCCGATCATATGCGTGATGCACAAGCACGTCGTTCTGAAGGTGAAGCACGTAGTAACGCGCTTGCCGATCAACTCCGTCGTATTGATATTAATGCGCCTGATGATGGTCGCGTCGTTGGTTTCGATGTTGTGACTGTCGGTGCGGTTATCGAGCCGCGTCGTCCCATTATGCAAGTTGTACCAGCAGAGCATGCTTTCGTTGTTGTCGGTCGGATACAGACAACGGATATTGATATGGTGAGTTTGGGGCAACGTGCCGAAATTAAATTCAGTGCTTTTAACACCAATTATCTGCCTGTGCTTTATGGCAATGTCGCGAATATCGGTGCTGATGCTTTAATCGACGAAGCAACAAAAATGCCTTACTATGATGTCAAAGTTATCCCTGAACCAGAGGCTGTTGAACGTTTAGAAAAACAAGGCTGGGTTCTTATTTCTGGTATGCCTGGTGATGTTTATATTCAGACGCGTGAACGTACCTTGATGAACTACATCGTTAAGCCGTTATCGGTCATGATGTCGCGTGCCCTTAATGAAGATGATGGATTGTAATTATGCGTAACTCTTCATTAGCATTAGCGTTATCATTTTTATTTGCTGGCTCTGCTTCGGCAGCTGTAATGACATTAGATGAGGCTTATCAGTTGGCATTAGCAAAAGATGCTAAGCTCGCTTCTTCTGAAGCGCAACTGGAAGCAAATACGGAACTCACTGAGCAGGCTTTTGCTCAGTTATTGCCACAAGTAACCGCATCAGCATCGGTTAAAAAAGAGCAGTATCAACTGCCCAATAATCTTTTGTCTTTTGATGAAAGCACGAATAACAAGAACCTACAAGTTACACAAGCTTTGTATAACCGTCAGGCTCTGCGTGCATTTGAACAAGCAGGTCTAAAAGTAGACTATGCTAAGTTACGCCTATCGAGTGCTAAAAATGAGCTAGGTATGCGTGTGGCGCAGGCTTATTTGAATGTGCTGTTGACACAAGAAAATTTGCTCATTTCTCAAAGTCAGGTCGAAACAACCGCGAAACGACTAGAGCAGGTAACTGCAGCCTTAAAAGTGGGTTACTCAACAAAAGTGGATCGTCTTAGCTTACAGGCTGAATTAGATGATGCTAAAGCTAAATTAACGACAGACCAACAGCAGCTTATTTTCTTTCGTCAGAAGTTAAAAGTATTGATTGGTCAAGATATTTCGAGCAATTTACCTTGGCCCAAGGTCAATGCTGACGCACTCGTTAATCAGTTTGTGCGTGGTAAGTCTTGGTTAGATGAGGCGCAAGATAACAATCTTGACGTGCAAATGCAACAAAAAGCAGTTGAAGTTGCGCAGCAAGAAGTGGAAGTTAGAAAATCGGGTTTCTATCCAACGGTTAATTTAGGCGCTTATTATGCTGATGCCAGTGGTTCTACCTACTTTGCGCAAAAGAATGATAATAAAGTGATTTATGTGGAACTGAAATTGCCACTATACCAAGGTGGTTATGATAGTTCACGTGTGCGCGAAAGCAAATCTTTATTACGTGCGGCAGAATATGATGCGCAGTATGCTAAACTTGACGCTACGCAACAGGCTCAAGAGCAAGTTTCTTCAATTAATGCGTCACGCGAAAGAATGGATGCCCTTGCACAAGCGATTCTTTCGGGTGAGTCTTATCTCGCTTCTGTCGAAGAAGGTTATCGTTTAGGGGTGCGAGATATTGCTGAGGTATCGCGTGCAAAAGAGAAGCTGTATGCCAACCGTCGTGACCAAATTCGTGCCTCGGTTGAAATGCTCAACGCGCTGGTACAGCTTCATGCTGTTTCTGGTCAACTTGATGCTCAGGCAATGAAGCAAATTAGTCGGGCAGTGTGGTAATTTAAGTCGCACAAAGAGGTAAACTTTGATTGCATTAAGTGATTTACAATCGATTCCACTATTAAAGGACATTGATGCGGCTTACTTAATGCAGCTGGGCGAGCTGCGAGAGCATCGCTATGAGCGCAAGCAAGTGGTATTGCGTAAAGGTGATATTGCTGCCGAGCTTCTATTCTTGTTAACAGGTCAATTGCAGGTTGTTGACACCAGTGCCGATGGTAAAGATGTCGGTTTACACCTGATTGGTGCAGGCTCTGTTTTTGGTCATATGGCACTGCTCGATGAACAACCTCGCTCTAGTTCTGTGGTAGCAACGCAAGCGTCGCGTGTGATTGCTTTGTCTAAGCCATTAGCCATTAAGCTGTTTTATGATTATCCCATCGTTATGCACCGCCTACTGATTGAGTTTGCTGGTATTATTCGCAACACAAACAATGCAAGAAGTGTCTTGAGTCAAAGTCATGCTGGGTCACGTGTGTTTTCGATTCTTGCTAATTTAATGCAACCTAATGTTGCGGGCATTATTACGATCGAAAAAATGCCGCGCCAACAAGAGTTAGCCATTATGGCAAACACCAGTCGTGAAACGGTATCTCGTGCCATTAGTTTGCTTACCAGTAAAGGTATCGTTGAAAAAGATTTACGTCGCTTAATTATTCGTAAACCAGAATCACTATTGCAATTAGCGGATGATTCCGAGAGCGATTAAGTGCTGAGATAGGTTATGAGTCATGTACTTTAGAGTTCCTTTCTTCAGTGCTCCCATCCTATTATAAATATCAATACAAGTCAGTAAAAGTCTAAACTAAAATTAATCATTATCTAATTGGGTACAGATGGATTGGGATTAGTCGATTATGTCTGCGTTTTTTATGAAATATTGATGAAACGGTCATCAATATTTTTTATGACATAAATTGTATTTATTGCAAACAATGGCATGATCTATCAATTATCAATGAGTTGTCTTTGTTTTTTTATTTTTATTTTAGTACAAGATAAATTTTTTTAATATCCTGCCTCTTTTAAAACTCGGTTTCATTTGACATAACTGCGGGGGGGCGGTAACATTATAAAGCCTAAAAAACAATATAAAATATTGTTTTTTTCTTAAACATGTTACGAATAAGGGGTTGATTATGACGATTAAAGCGCGATTATGGTTACTGGCTTCAGTCTTGATTGTTTTACTGGTTATGATGGGTGGAGTGAACCAATATGCAACGAGCAGTTTATCTGCAAAAATGGATACGATTATTGAACTCACAAATGCGCGTTCAGAGATCAGTAAACTCTTAGTCTTTACGAGAGCCAATCGCGAACAAGTAATGCTCACGCTGCAGCACAACCCCGCTAATGCAGAAATTGCCGCACTTCATGATCATCCTATAGCGATGCATTATGATGAAATGGATAAAAACAGAGAAGAAGCTAGAAAGGCATTAAGCATGCTTAACGCGATGCTCGTTGTGCATGAGTTAGCTGGACAAGAAATAAAAGATCTTTATGAAACAAGAGAACATTATATTTCTGCTGCATTAAACCCAGCCATTGAGTTGATCAAAGAGGGTAAGTATGAGCAAGCCAATGCTGCATTGCTACAGAAGATGAATCCTATGTTGGCTAAGCTATTTGATAAGGGTAATCGTGTTTTTAACGTGATTAATACTCAAATTAAGGCGCAAGAAGCGGAAGCAGCAGCATTATCGAGCCAATTGAGTTTTATTTCGATGACGGCAATCATCTTGTCGCTCTTTTTAGCGGTTTTATTGGTTATCATGATTAATCGCTCAATTAGTGGCGCAATTTCTGAAGTATCGCAAGCAATTTCACTGGTTGCCAGAAATATGACATTTAGAACGCAGCTACCGAATAGAACAGATGAGTTTTCAGTTTTGGTGACGGACACTAATGATTTATTTTCAACGCTCAATAATGCACTTGCTGAATCTAATAAAGTGATTTCTGCAATTGCAAAGGGAGAGTTTACACAGCGAGTGACAGGTAATTATGTCGGTGATTTGGATGTGTTAAAGCAAGGCGTGAATGGATCAGCAGATTCTGTATCCTTTACGATGGGAGAACTTCGTAAAGTTATGCAGGGATTAGAAGCTGGTAACTTTAATATCAAAATGGATAATAGGGTAGAGGGCGAATATCGCAAGATGGTCGATAGTGCTATTAATGCTATTAATGGCGTTATAAGTGATATTAACACGGTCATGGGTCATATGAACG
>DYST01000061.1 GCA_020726325.1 Thiomicrospira cyclica
TGTGTCTTTATATGCCGTTGATGATGTGCCGTTTTTTCCCTATCAGCAAAACATGCAGGCTTTGGTTGCACGTCAGTGGCCAGCCCCGACAACCAATATCACTGCTTTTACCTTAGAAATTCGCTTACGTCGTAGCAATGCCCTGATACAAAAAGCCTTATCAGATGAACGCATTCGCTTCATGATTTACGATTACCCTGGTGAGTGGCTCATGGATTTGCCGATGATACACAAATCATATCTCGATTGGAGTGCGCAAGTACTGGCGCAACAGCAATCTGAGCCACAATTATCCTTGGCCAAAGACTGGCAACAGACGCTCACTCGGTTTGACTTTGACACGCCACCACTGCCAGAGCGCGTTAACGCGCTGGTCGATGCTTATCGGCAGTATTTAATTCAAGCGAAAGCTGACGGGGTCTCGATTTTACAACCAGGGGCATTGTTATTACCACCCGATGACTACGACTGGATTAATCATGGTTTCTGTCCCTTACCCTCTAAAATAACCTGTGATAAAGGACATCCTTGGTTTGTGTTATTCAATCAACAGTATCAGCAGTTTGTTAAGCAGTGGCTTGAACCGTTAAATGAAACTTTTTTTAGTCATGCTGATAAACAAATCATGCTACTCGACCCTTTAGAGGGGCTACATTATGGGCGTGATTACTTGGCTGAAATGAAAGAAGCGATGAGTCATTTAACCAGTAGTTTTGTTTATGGTAAACGTCACTGGTACGAAAGACTGAATAAAAAGACAAAGATTGCTCAGGTTGCTTTCGTCGCCAGCAAAGCCGATTTGATTCCGCATGCAGAATACCAAAATCTCATTTCATTATTAAAAGAGTTAACACAAGGTGCGCGTTCTCATTTTAACAATGATGTTGAGTTTGAACATTTTTTGCTTTCCTCCTTAGTGGCAGCGCGGGCAGCAGAGGATGGACAGTCCTTTGTCTATAAAGATGTTTCTGGTGCAACGATTCGAGCTAAGTTTTCCCCCATTCCGACACGCTTAAGCGACTGGCAAGCAACAGATTCTTATCCTTATTTAGCTGCTTTACCACCTCAAATCAGCAGCGAGTCTGATATACGCTCCATTAATCTCGACAAACTACTCGATTACATCATGAAGGATTAGTAGGCATGGAAAAAACATCGCGTACCCAGTTAGAAGTCTTAACTGTTGAGTTTGATGACTTACCCAAAGCAAAAGATATGGCAGAAACGATCACTCATGATGCGACTGATCGTGATACGGATGCCAATCAATCAAAGATATGGTTATGGTTAATCATCACTGGTTTTGTCAGTCTGCTTGGTGTGAGTGCTTTGCAATTAGGATTGTTTTTTGTTGAGAGTTTTAAAACAACACCGATACTAACGTCACTATTAGCCGTCGTTACTTTAGTGTTTTTTGCATTGCTCAGTTATGTGTTAGGCAGAGAAATTTTAGCTTATCGTCGTATTGCTATGATTGAAAACCTGCCACAACAAGCCGCCACAGTCTTGGCGAATGCTGATAAAGCAAGCGTCAATCATTTGATTACACAGTTGCATTCACGACAAACAACAGGTTCTTTTGTCTCACATTGCTATCAGCAGTATCAAGCAACGATTCAAGCGCATCACACGGGTCAGGAACGATTAGCGATTTATCGTGACAAAGTAGCAACTCCCTTGCGTGAGCGTGCAAAGAAATGTATTACGCAAGCCAGTTTGCAAGCGGGTGGATTGAGTTTAATCAGTCCTAATGCCTTTATTCATACCAGCATTTTGCTGTGGCGTAGTGCTAAGCTGGTACGCGATATTGCACTGGTTTACGGTGTTAGAACGGGCTTTGCAGGCAATATTAAGTTGTTAAAAATGAGCTTGGCGCACGCCATCGCGCAACAGACCCTTGACCAATTGACTGACTTAGCATTAGAACATGCTAGCTCGAGTATTTCGGCACATTTGGGAAACAAAGCAATCGAAGGTACAGCAACGGCATTATTGGTGCGTCGATTGGGTAATGCAACGATTGAGGAATTAGATGTGTTTGCTAGAGCTAAAGATTGAAAAATAGCCACATCAAAAAAAGTGACAAGGCTATTTTTATAAAACAAACTTTTTTTACTTCAGTGCGTCATTAAAAAATGATTTTACAGAGTCAAACCAACCGTGAGCCTTGGGACTATGTGTTGCTCCCTTGCCTGATAAGCTTGCTTCGAAGTTACGCAACAATTCTTGCTGTTCAGCGGTTAAATTCACAGGCGTTTCTAGTGTCACTTGGCAAATTAAATCACCCTGACGACCAGAACGCACCGACTTAACGCCTTTACCACCAATCTTAAACTTACGTCCTGTCTGTGTGCCAGCAGGGATTTTTAAATTGACGCGACCGTCAAGTGTCGGCACTTCAATTTCACCACCCAAAGTTGCCGTTGTCAATGACAGTGGCACTTCACAAAACAAGGTATCACCTTGGCGTTTGAAAATTGAATGCGCTTGCAAGGCAATGCGAACATACAAGTCACCAGGTGGTGCACCAATATCACCCGCTTCACCCTGCCCGCTTAGACGGATGCGATCACCTTCATCCACCCCAGCTGGAATGCTAACGGTCAGTGTTTTCTTACGCTGCACAAAACCTTCACCATGACAAACCGAGCAAGGTTTTTTGATGATCTTGCCCTTACCATGACAGCTATGACACGTACGTTCAACAACAAAAAAGCCTTGCTGTACACGAATCTTGCCATGGCCCCCACAAGTTGGGCAGGTTTCTGGCTCGTAGCCTGCCGCAGCACCTGTACCACGACAACTATCGCAGGTTTCTTTGCGCGGAATTTGAATGTCAATCTTGGCACCATTAACAGCTTGTTCTAGCGTTAGGTTTAGACGATACTCTAAATCATCACCAGCGCGAGGACCATTAAAGCCGCCACGTCCACCGCCACCAAAGATGTCGGCGAACATATCACTAAAACCACCAAAACCAGCACCGCCGCCGCCAAAGCCACCACCCGCTGACTGATCAACGCCTGCATGACCAAACTGATCGTACGCGGTACGTTTCTGCGCATCTGATAAAATCTCGTAAGCCTCTTTAAGCTCCTTAAATTTATCTTCTGCTGTCGCGTCTCCAGGATTGCGGTCTGGATGATGCTTCATGGCGAGCTTTTTGTAAGCACGCTTAATTTCGTCTTCAGAGGCTGTGCGTGACAGCCCCAAGACCTCGTAATAGTCTTTTTTAGCCATAAGACTTTACTTCTTTATTTCTTTACTTCTTCGAACTCAGCATCAACGACATCATCGTCACCCTTATGCTTTTTAGCGGTTTCGGCAGAAGCACCTGCTGCTGCACCTGCTGCTGCACCATCAGCCGCACCAGAAGCACTCGTTTGCGCGTATGCTTTTTCAGCAATACCATGCGATACTTTTGCCAGCTCTTCTGTCTTAGCAGTAATCACATCTTTATCGTCACCTTTAATGGCTTCTTCTAATGCTTTAACCGCAACCTCAACTGCTGCTTTTTCTTCAGCTGTGACTTTTTCGTCACCTAATTCTTTCACGCTCTTATTCACGCTATGAATTAAACCGTCAGCTTGGTTACGTGCATCGACCAATTCACGCAGCTTGCGATCTTCTTCAGCATGTGCTTCCGCATCACGAATCATTTTTTCGATTTCAGCTTCAGATAAACCAGAGCTTGCCTTAATAATGATCGATTGTTCTTTGTTCGTTGCTTTGTCTTTTGCCGACACATTCAAAATACCGTTAGCATCAATATCGAAAGTTACTTCGATTTGTGGCATACCACGTGGTGCTGGTGGAATATCAGACAAGTCAAATCGTCCTAACGACTTATTCGCATTTGCCATTTCGCGCTCACCTTGTAAGACATGAATGGTTACTGCATTTTGGTTGTCATCAGCGGTCGAGAAAACTTGTGATTTACGTGTTGGAATCGTTGTGTTTTTCTCGATCAATTTCGTCATCACGCCACCCATTGTCTCGATACCTAAAGACAAAGGTGTTACGTCTAATAACAATACGTCTGTAACTGAACCAGACAAGACGCCACCTTGAATCGCAGCGCCAATTGCTACCGCTTCATCTGGGTTGACATCTTTACGTGGTGTTTTACCAAAGAAATCTTCAACGGCTTTTTGAACCATTGGAATACGGGTTGAACCACCGACCAAAATAACTTCATCAATTTCAGATACAGACAAACCTGCATCTTTCAACGCAATACGGCAAGGCTCAATTGACTTCTTAACCAAAGCTTCAATTAACGACTCAAACTTAGCGCGTGTAATGCGCATGTTTAAATGTTTTGGACCTGTTGCATCGGCTGTTACGTAAGGCAAGTTAATGTCTGTTTGTTCACGAGATGACAACTCAATTTTTGCCTTTTCAGCTGCTTCACGTAAACGTTGCAATGCTAATGGATCATTTTTTAAGTCAACACCCGCATCTTTTTTGAATTCAGCAATGATGTGTTCGATAACTAAGTGGTCAAAGTCTTCACCACCTAAGAAGGTATCACCGTTAGTTGCCAAGACTTCAACTTGCTTGTCGCCATCTAGGTCTGCAATTTCGATGATTGATACGTCGAATGTGCCACCACCTAAGTCATAAACAACAATCTTGCTATCGCCTTTTGATTTCTTGTCTACACCATATGCAAGCGCGGCAGCTGTCGGCTCGTTAATGATACGCTTTACATCCAAACCAGCAATTTTACCCGCATCTTTGGTTGCTTGACGCTGTGCATCGTTAAAGTAAGCAGGAACAGTAATCACCGCTTCAGTGATGGTTTCACCTAAGTAGTCTTCTGCGGTCTTTTTCATTTTCATTAATACGCGAGCAGAAATCTCTGGTGGTGCCATTTTACGACCGTTCGCTTCCACCCATGCATCACCGTTGTCGGCTTTAACGATATTGTAAGAAACCATATCGACATCACGCTGAACTTCTTTGTCGGTAAACTTACGACCAATCAAACGTTTAACCGCATGCATTGTATTTTTAGGGTTAGTAATTGCCTGACGTTTCGCTGTTTCACCAACTAACACTTCGTCATCATTTGTGAAGGCAACAATTGAAGGGGTAGTACGCGCGCCTTCGCTGTTTTCAATAACTTTAACTGTGCCACCATCCATGATCGCCACACATGAGTTCGTTGTACCTAAGTCAATACCGATAATTTTAGCCATAATCTTAAATGCTCCTGAAAAGTTGTTCTATTGAATGTTTTGTAGGGATGCCTTGATCAATTTTCAAGGCATCCGTAAACCATAAATTCTAAAAATAATATAAAAGCGATGATAACGAGGCAAAAATGCACGGAAAAAAGTAAATTTACACGTTAGTAAATGCTTTTTGAGTACATTTTTAACAAAGTTAGCACGCTTTTAGATGTTTTTACGCTTGCGCCGAAATAACGACACGTGCTGGACGCACCACTCGACCATGTAATTTATACCCTTTTTGAATGGTTATCATGACGGTATTGGGTTCATGTTCAGCACTTGGCTGCATGGTCATGGCTTCATGCTCTTGCGGATTGAACTTTTGACCTGTTGGGTCGAGAGATTCGACATGGAAACGCGCCATCACGTCTTGGAACATCTTCAACGTCATTTCTAACCCTTGACGAATGGTGTCTTGATCGTTTGCTGCTTGAGTCGATGCTTGTAATCCCATTTCCATACTATCGAGCACAGGAATTAAATCATTAATCACGCGCTCTAATGCAAACTTTTTAGCACTATCAATTTCACGTTCAGTACGACGACGCAGGTTATCCATATCTGCTTGCACACGCAATAGACTATCGTAATGTTGTTCTGCTTGCGCACGTGCCTCTAATAGCAGAGCACTCATCTCTTGCTCAATAACCTCTTGTGTTTGCTCTGTATTTATATCACTATCAGTCAGCTTTTGTTCGCTATTCGCCATGTTTTTCTCCAAGTTAAACCGTTATAACAGACTAGATATGGGGATGATCGTGCCTATTTCAAGAGTTTAATTGTTCTAAACTTCTTCTGTATCTTATGTAGAAGGCGAATCGTTAAAAAACCGATAACGAATACGCCACAGCAAGCCAACGGCGGCAATACTTAAACCAAGCACAAAACTGAGCCAAAAACCAGAAATACCAAACCAAACACCCGTAGAGCCAGAATCACCGTAACACAAGAAATAACCCACTGGTAACGCAATTAACCAATACGCAATAAAAGTAATGCCCATTACCGAGGATGTATCACCAACACCACGTAAAGCACCCGCTGAAATTACTTGTATGGCATCAGAAACTTGGTATAAAGCAGCCAAAAAAAGCAACCCTACAGCAATATGTGCAACACCTGTATCATGAGTGTAAAGATTAACAACGCTCGAAGCAAAGACAAGGGTCATTAACGCAATAACAACACCCAACACGACCGCTAAAACCAAAGCAGTTTTAATGGTTTCTCGCAGCTGATTCTTTGCATTCGCACCCTGTAGATAACCTACTCGAACGGTTAATGCCATTGCCAGCGATAAAGGTAACATAAAAATAAGCGAGGTATAACTAATCGCAATCTGATGTGCAGCCAAAACATCCGTTCCCAAAGGGGTTACTAAAAAAGCAATAAAGGTAAACAAACCAACCTCGAACAGAATAGCGGCTGCAATTGGAACACCGACACGTAGCAGCGTCCACAGCACAGCAAAATCAGGTTTTAACCATTGCCAGTATTGTCTATACTCGCGATAATTAGCGTGATAAAAATAAAACCACCAACCACCTAATGCCATAAAAACATAAGCAATACTCGTCGCAACACCGCATCCTACGCCACCCATTGCAGGAATAGGACCTAAACCATAAACAAAAACAAGATTTAACGGAATATTGATGATAAATGCCATAATCGACATTTTCATCATAACCCGAGTCAAACCATGTCCTTCATGAAAAAAACGTACTACCTGAAAAGCCAATGCTGGCAATATCCCCCACGCCATTGCCTCTAAATAACCACGAGTAATAACGGAGACATCTGCCTCTAAATCAAAACCAGACAACCAAATTGAGGAAGACAATAATATAACACCAACAAACAAGGACAAACCCAAGGTCAACCATAATCCTTGCATTAAACCGATACGAGCACGCTCCTTATCACCAGAGCCCTGAGTTTGTGCAATATAGGGTGTCAGAGCTAACAAAACACCACTAACAAACAAAAAAACAGGCAACCAAACAGCAGTAGCCAGTGCTACTCCAGCTAAATCAACCTTACTGTAGCCCCCAGCCATCATTGTATCAACAACACCCATGCCTGTTTGCGCCAACTGACCAACAACAAGGGGCAACGCCATCAGTAATAACGTTTTGGCTTGTGCTTTATTCAAGATCATTAGGTTTCACCAATTGTCCCATTATGCATAAAAAACCTCTTATGAGTCCTTTCCAAATAATCGCGAAAACCAAGCCCATAGCGACGATAATTGGAATGCCTAATAACAAATCAATCAAAGCTATTGTCCCAGTATCAAAATGAGACGAAAAGTTTTTTTCAACAAAAACATACCATAACCAAAACCCTAAAACGATCAAACCACCTAAAGATTCAACCCATAACCATATAGGATGCGTTTGACCAAAACGCCATAAAAAATAACTACAATGCATAGAATTTACTGCCTATCGTTTAAAATAATACTTTAACTTTCTATCGTAACTGAATT
This sequence comes from Thiomicrospira cyclica, assembly GCA_020726325.1. GTDB lineage: Bacteria > Pseudomonadota > Gammaproteobacteria > Thiomicrospirales > Thiomicrospiraceae. Next base: position 7,732 of record DYST01000061.1, read on the forward strand.
AGAATAATAGCTGTCGTTATTTATCCTAAAACAACCAACCAAGGAAACTCAATACATGTCTATACGTCTTGATAAAAAACTAAACAAACTTTCTGAAAAAATGGAACAACTCCGTCAAGAAATGCAAGCACTAGAAGCACAAAAAAATGCAAAGCTCACGATTGAGTCTGAAGAAATCAAAGCTATCGTAAAAACAATACAAGCACTCGCACACAACAATGACGAAAACCTAGCATCGGTTGCAACCTTAGTACACAAAGCCTGTCGCGGCGAAACAGGCTCTAAAAAACCGAACAGTCTCGCACCCAAATATCGCGATCCAATGGAATACAACAATACATGGACAGGACGTGGCATCGAACCTTTATGGTTACAACGTTACACATCTAATGGTAGAAAGCGTGAAGAGTTTTTAATCAAAAACTAAAAAGCTTCATGACTTGTGTGAGCAAACCTAAAAGGTTTTGCTTGCACACACCAACATACTCACATCAGATTTCTTATTGCTATCGCTCAACACCAAACATCACCGAGCACCTTGCTTAGAATGATAGCATAACCCCCAAAATAGCCCTAATGAACACCGACCTTTTAATTTCTAACGCTATTTTTAGACAATAAAATGCAGCTAATTGACAATGGGATCGCCCTATCCTATTGCTGTTATCTTCATTCATTGGTATAGTGTCAGCTGTTTGTATCCGCTTAGAAAACGGCAAGCATGCTGATAAATACAAATGCATCGCAAACAAAGAACCCTAATTTAATTTTTCGATCCCTGCGTTGTAAGCTGGGAATTGTTCGCCGAAGATGCCAGCCAAACCCTGGTGCTAGACGAACAAGACAGCAAAGGAATACACACACCACCATGGCAAGCGTACCCTTCTTGGTAGCACATTCGAATATGACACCAGCCATTCACCCGTCGGTCGATGGCACGTCTGCTGTTCTGTGGTCTCTGCTAACTTGGCTGTCTTCTCTTGGCTTGCAACGCTTCACACTAACAAATGAAGTGAGCACATCCTCTAATGAAGCGCATTCTTATCAACGCAACGCAACCCGAAGAGTTGCGCGTAGCTCTGGTCGATGGCCAGCGCCTATACGATTTAGATATCGAAACCACGCACCACCAAAAGAAAAAAGCCAATATCTACAAGGGTATTGTTACCCGTATTGAGCCTAGCTTAGAAGCTGCTTTTGTTGATTATGGTGCAGAACGCCATGGTTTTTTACCGTTCAAAGAATTGGCAGATGATTTTTTTGTTAATTTCAAATCTGAAAACGGCGAAAAACCAACAATTAATGACGTTTTAAAAGAGCGTCAAGAAATTGTTGTTCAGGTGCAAAAAGAAGAACGTGGCAATAAAGGTGCTGCCTTAACAACACAGATCGCTTTAGCTGGTCCTTATATCGTCATGATGCCAAATACGCCAAACTCTGGCGGCATTTCGCGTCGTGTTGAAGGGGATGATCGTAGCGATATTCGTCAAGTGATGCATGAGCTAAATATTCCTGATGGCATGAGCACGATTATTCGTACCGCTGGTGTGGGTAAAAATGCTGAAGAGTTACAATGGGGTGTTGATTATTTAGCAATGGTTTGGCAAGCAATTTGTCAGGCAATTGAAACACGCCCAGCCCCTTTCTTGGTTTATCAAGAAAGCGATATTGTGATTCGTGCCTTGCGTGATCATCTGCGCAATGATGTTAGCGAAATTTTAATTGACCATGATGCAACTTGGCAAAAAGCACGTGATTTCGTGCAGCAAGTTATGCCCGCACAACTTGATAAAATCTTAAAATACAACGATAAAATTCCATTATTTAATCGCTTTCAAATCGAAAGCCAAATTGAATCTGCTTATCAGCGCGAAGTGATCCTTCCCTCTGGTGGTGTCATCGTTATTGATAACACGGAAGCCTTAACATCGATTGATATTAACTCATCTCGCGCCACAAAAGGTGGTGATATCGAAGAAACGGCATACAACACCAACTTAGAAGCAGCGGAAGAGATTGCACGTCAGTTACGCTTACGTGACTTAGGTGGTCTGATTGTTATTGACTTCATCGATATGATGGCTTCTAAACATCAACGTGAAGTTGAAAATCGCCTTAAAGAATCGGTTAAGCCAGATCGTGCGCGTATTCAGATTGGTCGCATTTCGCGTTTTGGTCTATTGGAGTTATCGCGTCAGCGTTTACGTCCATCGCTTGAAGAATCAACACAGTTGATTTGTCCACGTTGTCGTGGTTTGGGTGTGATTCGTGGCGTTGAATCGATCGCACTTTCTATCCTGCGTCAGATTGAAGAAGCTGCTATTAAGGACAATACGCATCGCATTATGGCGCAAATGCCTGTTGATGTTGCTACTTTTTTACTCAATGAAAAGCGTGACGAAATTTTACGTATCGAAAACCGTCATCGTATCCATATTATGCTCATTCCAAATGAACATATGGAAACGCCACATTATACGATTGAGCGTTTCAAGTCTTCTGATAGCCATCCTTATCGCACCAGCTATGAAGCTAAGTCTCGTGTCGAAGATACGCCAGAGTTTCTTGAACGTGAACAGCAGGCTTCTCGTTTGGAAATGCCAGCAGTTAATCACTTGCCGACAAATTCAGCACCAACAGTCGTTACTGCTAAAAAAGCAGCTCCAGCTGAAGTCACAGCACCTGAAGCAGCAACACCGCCCGAAGGTGGCTGGTTAAAACGCCTATGGGGAACTTTGTTTGGCAGTAAAGCTGCAGAAGTAGAAGCAGTACCTGAACCAAAAGCGACCGAAAAGCGTCGTGAAGATGGTCGCCGTGATCGCAATCGCAACTCACGTAACCGCAATGAACGTACGCCACGCAATACGCCTGTCAACGCGATGGTAAATACAAATACAGAAATTGCAGCGACAACGATTGATGCTAAACCAACAGAAGGCACACCTGAAACAGCAGCTCGCAACAACAATAATCGTCGTCGTGAGCGTCAGCCACGTCGTGAGCGTCAACCGCACACAGCTGCTGACGGCATGAGCATCGAGCAAATTGCCGATAAAACGCAAGCCGAAGTTCAAGCAATGAGCCGTGCTGCGATGGATCGCTTAAATGCAAAAGTGGATACACAAGCCGCTGAGGCTCTGCCGACAGCAGCACCAGTTACAGAAGAAGCATCACGCCGTAGTGCTCGCTCTGAACGTATGTCTCGCCCTGATCGTTGGGAGCGTCAAGTTGCGATTGATCCAAACACGGATCCAGCACTATTAGCAGCGCAAGATGCCGCAGCTGATAGTTTAATGGGTAATCGTGCGCAATCGCGTCATCAGCAAGCAACACCTATTGCAACAGAAGTAGTGACTGGCGCATCAATAGCGATCAAAACTCAAGTGATTAGCGAAACGGTTACGACTACCGCTCCAGCGCCTTTGTTTGTTGTTTCACACCAGCATATTGAACCAACCGCATCCTCTTCTACAAATGTTATCGAAGCAAATTTGCCACCAATTCCAGAAGGGATGACTAAAGAAGAGCTTGATGCCGAAGACGAACGTGCATTACGGATTGCTTCTGGTCAAGAAGCGGGTACGCCAAAGCGTGAATATGATGATCGTCGTGGTCGTCGCAGCCCTTATCGTCGTCGAGGACCTCGTCGTCCATCAAGTGTGCGCCGTGAGCACAATAACGAGCATGCGGCAGAGTTTAGTGCGCCTGCAAACGATTCAACCCCACATTAACTGACATTCGTAGGAGTAGTTAATCATGACTCAAGATGAAATGAAATTACAAGTGGCGCAAGCTGCGATTGCTTATGTTGTTCCTGGTACCATTATTGGTGTTGGAACAGGTTCAACGGCCAATTTCTTTATTGACGAATTGGCTAAAATCAAAGGTCAAATCGAAGGCACTGTTGCTAGCTCAGACGCAACAGCGCAACGCTTGAAAGGGCATGGTATTCCTGTTTTTGACTTGAATAGTGTTGATGAAATTTCAGTTTATGTTGATGGTGCTGACGAAGCCGATGCTGGCTTACACCTCGTAAAAGGTGGCGGTGGCGCATTAACACGCGAAAAAATCGTGGTTGCTGCTTCTAAAAAGTTTGTTTGCATTGCCGATCAAAGTAAAAAAGTTGGTGTGTTGGGTAAGTTTCCTTTGCCAGTTGAAGTGATTCCAATGGCGCGCTCTTACGTGGCACGCGAAATTCTTAAGCGTTTTGGCGGTGAGCCTGTCTACCGTGATGGTTTTATTACTGATAACGGCAATATTATTTTAGACATTCACGGCTTAAGCATTGTCGACCCTAGAAAGCTCGAAAATGAATTAAACAGCATTGTCGGCGTGGTAACCAATGGGCTATTTGCTGTGCGTAATGCCGATGTGTTATTACTTGGCACGCCCA
>DYST01000062.1 GCA_020726325.1 Thiomicrospira cyclica
ATCCCACATCACCTTTGCATACTGCGCCACAATGGTCGCGCTATTAAAATCTTGTCCACGCAGTTTGCCTGCCTGTGCATAGCTTGCTCGACGCGTGCTATCGGTCATTAATCCAGACACAGCCTGCACCAAAGCAGCGACATCACCAACAGCAACCAACACCCCATTGCTTGCCCACTCAACACCATCACCAATCTGTAATTGCTTATCTTGATCGGAATCGGGTGCTAAAATTTCACGTGGACCACTGGTGCAATCGGCAGCAATAGCAGGTACGCCACACAATAAAGCCTCGGCTAAGACATTGGGGAAACCTTCAGTGCGAGAGGTCATCACAAAAGCATCAGCACGTGCAAGATATGCAAAAGGGTTCTCTTGTCGACCGACAAAAATCACACGTTCATCGACCCCTTGTGCTTTAGCAATCCCTTTCAAAAAGTCTTTTTTTGCCCCATCACCAACCAGAACCAATTCTACCTGTTCGGGCAATTTTGCCAAGGCACGAATCACATCATCTAACTGCTTGAGTTCAATCAAACGCCCAACAGACACTAAGGTAAACTTCTCGTCATCCTTGCGCCAGCCAGCAGGGTCGGCTTGTGCTTGTTGGGCAATTTTTTGTACATCGTAAGGGTTATGAATAACGATTTGAGCTACTTTTAAATTGGGCATTAATTTAGCTAAATCTGCCTTCATACCATGCGATTTAAGAATGAGCAAATCAGCCAAAGGATATAACCAGCGAATCAACGCCAAGTTAATCTTACCCATCCAGCCTTCTTGCCGATACAAACTCACCTGCCCGACATTGACCATCTGCACCCGATGACCCGCAAATAACAATTTTGCCAAAGCATTAACATAGCTTGCTCGGTAAACGTGACTTTGCACCAAAGCAATGGACTGTTGCTTAATGATCTTGCGCAAACGCCACGCAAAAACAGGCAAATAGGCTAGCTTCTTCCACCCAGCCTCTTGCCCTGTAAAGTCGGATAAATAGGTAACAGACAAGCCCTCTGGAATGGTATAAAAGTTATTCCGCTCTAAGCAAACCAACTGTATCGGCTTGCCTTGTTTGCTCAGAGTATCAAGCAAAATGCTCGCTACCCTTTCTGCGCCACCATTACCCAAGGAGTTAATCAGTAATACCACCTTATCTGTTGTCATTTTGCCAACCCCACACCCAACACACACTTCAACAAAGACAGCGCGTTACGCAACACACGCAAATCTCGCCAATTGAGCTTAATGCCACGCCATGTACTCTGCCATCCTGCAGCACATTGCCCTAGCATCGCCTGTGCATGTCCTAACACCAACCAATTCAGTGCCGCGCCTTGTGGATTCAACTCAGCCAAACGCGTGCCAAATTCATTCATAAACAACACCAAACCTTGCGCCTGATTATCATAATAGCGACGCGATTTAACCCCGACTCGAATCAAAGATTCAGTATCCTGCCAATACACACGCAAGGGTTCGGGTCGAAAGCGACAGACGCAATGCGCTGCTAAACGAATCCAACCGATGCCCTCATAGCCATTAATGCCATCGAAAAAACGCAACTTATTAGCACAATCACGGCGCAAAAACTGCACAAACTCTCCGCCAATATCTGTGCCTTTAATAAACACATCGGGTGTACCAATGAGCTCTGGCGATGATAAATGGGTGCGTGTATTGCCTGCTTCATCTTTGGCAGGAAAATTAAACCAACTGTACTGCGGTTCACTTGCCATCACCACCAAGGCTTTTTCGAGCGCGTCAGGTACAAGCGTATCATCACTATCTAAAAAGGTAACGACAGCGACATCATCACTGATCGCATCCATTGCTTCATTGCGTGTGGTATTAACACCCTTATTTTCGGCACGTGGCAAATAGCGGATACGGGCATCGGTTAAATAGGGTGCTACAACTTGCGCTGTATTATCTTTACTACCATCGTCACGAATAATGAGTTCCCAATCAGTATGGGTTTGCGCCAACACAGACTCAACCGAGCGCACAATGGTATGTGCACGGTTATAGGTAGGGGTAATAATCGCTATTTTCATATCACTCGCTCTTCTGGCGCATCAGGAATTGACCAATCCAACATCTCAATAATATCTAAACACCCTTCTGCTTCGCCTAATAACCAGCGCATATCTAAACAATCGCCACCTGACAATAACACAGGCTCGCCATATTTACCGTCACTAACAGAGTCATAATACTCCATCAGCTGATTAGCACTATCGACAATCAAATAACGTGGCACTTTGTACAAAGCATACAGCTCTTTTTTACGACCCTTATCGTACTTGGCATTGCTGGGTGATAAAATCTCGACCACCATATCCGGCGCGCCCGCAATATACTTACCTTGCACAATTTTGCTCGGATCACACAGCACAACAATATCAGGCTGAAAAACATGCAAATCGGATAATCGCACATCAACAGGTGCTGGCAGAACCTGACAAATAGAGGCATCGTTGTCACTACCACCATGATCGCGCAATCGCTTGCGTAACAGAGAAAATAGCGTTGCCGAAATAGACAGAACCTCTCGCTGATGCTCAATTAACGGTGCTGGAGACATAGCAACCCAACGCCCATCAATCAACTCCAATCGCGTCCCTTGCGGCAAGGCAAAATAATCTTTATCGGTTTTTAACGGCTTTTCGACCGTTTTTAAGTTAGCAGTTGCCATAACCTTCTCCTTGCATCACAAATGCGCCGAACAGTTTTTTAATGCCAATCGCGGTTTAAGATGGGCATGATATTTACGCCAGTACAACAAATAATTCGATGTTTGCGCTACGACCAACACCCCTAAGAATAACAAATAATCATCGGTGCGACCAAACCACCACAGCACCCCATAACCTGCCAACATAATGCCGCCAAAAATAAAGTTCAGCAGCATGCCATATGTATAATAACGGAACAAACTCACCGCACGCGCAAAAGGCGACTCCAAGACAATCGTGACGGTATAGCCAGATAACAGCAAGAAAATCCAACGCATCTGATCGACCTGAACCACCGTAAACTTATCACCAAAGAAAGCCGACATAACTTGTGGCATCACCGCATAGACAATTGCCGTTGCCAATAAATACAAAATCACAGTCTGACTTAACGCGCCTTTTACCAAGGGCGGAATATCACAATAACGATGCTCTTCATGGGCATGGGTTAGTTTTGCACTAAACATACTCATAATAGGCGCATTGACCACCTCTAAAATCACAGCAGCAAACTTACTCGCATATGAAAACAATGAATAGATACCAGGACCTGCTGCCGTTAGCACCATCGCCAACAAAATTTCTTTGCCATCATATGCCAAAGAACCCAGCTTCATCTTCGATGAATTCCATAAAATCGCCACATCATCTGGTGCACGCCACACCCACGATAACTGGGCTTTCAACTTTCCAAAAATAAGAAGCCATTGCCACAACAAGCCGACACCATATGCAGCCAACATAATCCATGCTAAATCATGAACACTGGGCGCATCCCACATCCACCAGATACCGATAATTTTAAGCACTGAAGCTAAAATATCAACAGCATAATACATACCATAGTAACCATGCAAAACGAGGTATTCACGGTTAATAAAAATTAGATTTTGAATCAATAAAAAACCAATAAATACATCCAAGAATGACAACAAAGTTCCTTGAGAACCGCCATCCCAAAAACCTTTGAGTACAAAATAACCCAAAATCAGCACAATCGAAGCGGCAGCAATCCACGACATAAACAATGAGTAAAGCTTATCTGCTTCGCGTCGATCTTGTTTGAGTCGCTCGACATACCACGGTGTCCAAGCTTCCCATACCCCCTGAACAATATGCCCAAGGTAAGTAATGACCGTAATCGCTAAAAAATACACATCCGTTTCTGTGCTTGCGCCAAAGAGACGACCCAGCAAAGCAATGAAGACAAAATGCAGTGACACATAGCCCAACGCCAACAAGTTATACTTGAGCGCGACCAGTTTTTGTAAGAGGGAGTTAAGTTTTATCATGATAGATGAATTCTAGCAGAAAAAAGGGAAGTATCTTGGCTCCAAAAAAATAAAAAACGCCACAATACCCATGAATCCTAGTGAGAGCAACACATCTGATAAAAAACAAGACTGTTATAAAAATAAAATCGCGCATAAAATATACCACCATAGCACTAGATGTTGTGGCATAAAAAAACAAAAATCCCACATACAGTATAAAAATAATGAAAGGAAATGCATCATGACCCTAACTGTCACCAAGCGTAATGGCACACGCGAGCCCATCGATCTTGATAAAATTCACCGTGTTATCATCTGGGCAGCCGAAGGGTTAGAAGATGTTTCTGTCTCTCAAGTCGAACTTAAAGCACATATTCAATTTTACGACGGCATTACCACCTCTGATATTCACGAACTGATTATCAAGTCTGCAGCCGACCTGATTAGCGAAGATGCACCAGACTATCAACATCTCGCAGCACGTTTAGCCATTTTTAACCTGCGCAAACGTGCTTACAAACGCTTCACACCACCGACCCTCTTCGAGCAAGTCAGCAAAATGGTTGCACTGGGCAAATACGATAACGCACTACAACGCGAATACAGCAAAGACGAATGGGATGAGCTTGATAATCATATCGATCATTGGCGCGACCTAAACTTTGCCTACGCTGCAGTTAAACAATGGGACGGTAAATACCTCGTACAAAACCGTGTTACAGGCGAAATATACGAAAGCCCCCAGTTTGCCTATATGCTCATTAGCGCAAGCCTGTTTGCTAACTATCCTAAAGACACACGTTTAGATTATGTGCGTCGTTTTTACGATGCCTGTTCGCTATTCAAAATCAGCCTACCCACCCCCATTATGGCAGGTGTGCGCACACCAACACGTCAATTTAGTTCCTGTGTGCTTATCGAGACAGCTGACTCGCTCGATTCCATCAATGCCAGCGCAAGCTCGATTGTTAAATATGTCTCACAACGCGCAGGGATTGGGGTCAATATTGGTGCATTACGTGCCATTGGTAGCCCCATTCGGGGTGGTGAAGCCTTTCATACTGGCTTAATTCCCTTTATCAAATATTTCCAAACCGCTGTTAAATCTTGCTCGCAAGGTGGCGTACGTGGTGGTGCGGCAACGCTGTTTTATCCGCTTTGGCATTTGGAAGTTGAAAATTTACTGGTGCTTAAAAATAACCGTGGTGTCGAAGAAAACCGTGTCCGCCATTTAGATTACGGAGTGCAATTAAATAAGCTGATGTATCAGCGTTTGTTAGAGGGTGGGAATATCACCCTATTTAGCCCTTACGATGTACCAGGGCTTTACGAAGCCTTCTTTGCTGACCAAGTTGAATTTGAACGCTTGTACAAGCAATACGAGCAAGACCCCAGCATCCGCAAAAAGACCATCAAAGCAATGGAATTGTTTGGTATCTTAATGCAAGAACGGGCTCAAACAGGACGTATCTACATTCAAAACGTCGATCACTGTAATACACACGGTGCTTTTGATCCTGCTGTTGCCCCCATCAAGCAATCTAACTTATGTATGGAGATTGCCCTGCCGACAGCACCACTCAATAATGTCGATGATCCAAATGGTGAAATTGCCCTATGCACCCTTGCTGCCTTTAATTTAGGTGCGTTTGAACAGCTTGACGAATTAGAGGAATTAGCAGACCTAATGGTTCGCGCCTTGGACTCACTGCTCGACTATCAAAACTACCCCGTACCAGCCGCACTGCACAATAAGCAACGCCGCACCCTCGGTATTGGCGTGACCAACTTTGCCTACTACTTGGCTAAAAATGGTGTCTACTACTCGAATGGTAGTGCCAATCGTCTCACACATCGCTTATTTGAAGCTTTTCAGTTTTATCTTCTCAAAGCATCCAACAACCTCGCACAAGAACGTGGTGCTTGCGAATGGTTCAATCAAACCAAATACGCTAAGGGCATTTTACCCATCGACACCTACAAAAAAGAAGTCGATGCCGTCTGCGGCGAACCCTTGCATTACGACTGGGAAAGTCTGCGTGCCGACATTCTCAAGCATGGCTTGCGTAACTCAACCCTATCAGCATTAATGCCCTGCGAAACCTCATCACAAATTACCAACTCAACCAATGGTATCGAACCGCCACGCGGCTTAATTTCGGTTAAAGCAAGCAAAGACGGTATCCTCAAACAAGTTGTCCCAGGATTTAAAGCCTTTGGTAGCAACTACGAACTGTTATGGAATATTCCCAATAATACTGGCTACTTAGAACTGATTGGCATTATGCAAAAATTTGTCGACCAGTCTATTTCTGCCAATACCAACTACGATCCAACACGCTTTGAGGGTGATAAAACGCCAATGAAGGTACTGCTACAAGACCTTTTATATGCCTACAAAATGGGCGCGAAAACGCTGTATTATCACAATACCCGTGATGGCTCTGGCACTGAGGATGATGGTTGCGCTGGTGGTGCGTGTAAGCTGTAAAAAACATCTTTTTTTATGGGGGTAACATATTTGCCCCCCTACTTTAAATGCACCATGCCTCGTATAATAACGCCCAATTCTTTGCGAGATTTTTATGCGTCTTCCTATTTCCAAACGTCGTACACCACCCAAACTGATCAACAGACTCCATCCATTTGCCCCTGATCCTATTGGTTTGAACAAAAAAACAAATAGCAAACGGAGCTTTGGACAAAAGCTAAATAAAAAAATCATATTTATCGCCTTTGGCACAAGCGTGGCTGCTGCTATTCTATTCACAGATCAAGAAAACAAAGCCACACAAATCATGACAGAGCAACCATCTGTAGCAGTCACGAATAACGAAGCAATCGACACAACGGCAACACAAGCACCAATAACAGAGCAAAGCATCATTGCAGCCTCACCCCCTAAGACACCTGAAATAACAACACATGAACACAGTAACAACCTAAGTATTGCCAATACAGAGGCCATCACCAGCGCCCGCAATGGCAATATCACAGCAGCCATCAAGCAACTCGAGCAAGCCCTGATTAACGATCCACAAGCAGGCATTTTATTTAGTAATCTGCGCAACCTTTACACAGGACTTGCCAGCCAATCCTATCAGCTTGCTATAGATCCAACAAATAAACAAACCGCTATCGTTGAGCTGAGCGATCAGCAGACAAAATATACAATCAAGCTTCCTGCAACACCCATTCAGTCACATAAACCGCAAACAACAAACAACGATAATAACCATAAAAAAACAATGCCCACGCTACCGACAGGTTTACAAATTTCTGTTAAACCAGCACCAATACCTGACCTAATTACGCAACAAACAAATACAAAACCGATACATCGAAGCACGCCATAATGAATAACCCTAGAATTGGAACACTAACCACACTCTGTATCACCATCATTGCACTTGCTTATACTCAACCCCTACTGGCTCATAACGATCCAGAAACCCTAATTAAAAAAGCCTTCTCTGAAATACAGGCTCAAGAAAACAAACGCGCCTTAGAAACACTCAACCAACTTATTGCCCAACAGCCAGACTTTCAATTAGCACAACTCATGCGAGCAGACTTACTCTATGCCCAAGCAAACCCACTCGAAAAAATAGGGCAAACCATTGAAGCTAACCTGCGTAACGACTTACAAGCTGAAGCCAGAGCACGTTTTCAAGCACTGCAACAACCACCCGAAGGCATGCTTCCAGATTATGTGATGCAGCTACCAACATGGTTATCGCATCTCATTATGGTTGACCTAAACGAATCTCGCGCTTACTTATTTGATATCGAAAAAGAGCAACTTACCTTTATAAATAGCTATTATTTAACGCAAGGCAAACTGGGTGCTGGCAAAGAAACTAAAGGCGACAGACGCTCACCTATAGGGGTTTATCAAGTAATAAAGCCCATTCCCGCACCTGAACTTTCCACTTTTTATGGTGCTGGCGCACTACCGCTCGACTATCCCAATACGTGGGATAGTCGCAATCATCGTAATGGTAGTGGTATTTGGTTACATGGTGCGCCCGTTGGGCAATACAGCCGTCCACCAAAAGCATCGGATGGTTGCATGGTTTTCAGTAACGATCATTTACGCCAGATTATGGCACACATCGACTGGCAACGAACCCTTGTGATTAGCGATAGTAAACTCAAATGGAAACGACCTGAAAAAGTAATTGCACCAAGAGAAAGTCTGCTAAGAACATTAGAAAACTGGCGAACTGGATGGGAAAAACAAGAAATTAAACACTATATGAATCACTATGCACCCAGCTTTGTCAGCAATTACAACGAAGATAGAAGTCAGTATGAAAAGCGAAAAAGCCAGCTTTTTGCACAAAAGAAAGCACACAAAATTCAAATAAATGACCTGTTACTTTTTAAATACCCAAGCGAGAAAAATCTTATTGTGAGTGTTTTTATGCAAAGCTGTGAGCGTGACGGTAAAACAACCATTGACAAAAAACGAATCTGGTGGCAATGGCAAAATCAACAATGGAAGATTATTAATGAAGAGATTGTTCACTAAGAAGCTCACCAAACAAAAAGCTCGGCAATTGCCGAGCTTTTTTATTCACTAAGAAGCTCAGGTCATTAACGAACGATGACGCGCACCGCCAAATTTAACATCAATTTCATGCAAATCACGTAAAACCTGATCAGTATCGATCTTACCAGCAAAATAATCCGCACCCATACGGAAAACTTCACGTGAATTATTTTCTGAAGTCATCGAGCTATGAACAACAATTGGCAGTTTTGCATATGCAGGATTGGCACGAATTTCTTTAATAACCGTATGTCCAGATGCTTCTGGCATTTCTAAATCGGTGAAAATAAGAGAAATGGCATCAGGACTCATTGTCACCATATGATCAAGCAACTTGCGTCCATTATCAAACATAAGATGCGGAATACCCGCTTTCTCAAACACACCATTTAAATAAAGCTGAATCGCACGTGAATCATCGGCAACCAATACCGTTTTCTTGGTCAGAAACTCGGAGAATTGACCTTCTTTGATGCTTTCAACTTCTTGGAACATACGATTGGCTACTTCAGGCAATGCTTCCATTAATAAACGCTCTACGTCCAAAATAAAGCAAAGCTCTTTAATATCATTCAAAAAGGTATGATTAATGACAAAAGACTCTTCACTTGCCATGCCATAGTTTTCGGCAGGTAAAATTTCTTCCCAACCCTTTTCTTCCACACCATGAATATGAGCGACACGCAAGCCAACGTAATTATGACTAAAATTAGCAACAATAATCACTGACTTTTCTTTATCCTCTGGTGTCATGGTAAAGCCCAACCAACCTGGCAAATCAACGACGGGAATAAACTTACCACGCAACTGAATCATGCCTTCAACCAATGCGTTAGCTTCTGGTAATTTAGATAAGGGGTAAGCTCTCGCTTCCAACACTTCACGAATTTTAAACACGTTAATACCGTAAAAAGCAGGACGCTTAATTTGCTCTGGCTTTTCGTGCTTAACTTGGAAAACCATCAACGACAGCTGATTGTTTTCTGCTAATTTCGATGTTTTTTCAATTTGTTCTAATGAAAGCGACATGATAAATCCTCGTATCGGCTAAGTATAATTAAACTATGATGCAAGCATAGCGAAAGCAATGCCAAAAGTCACCACTATTACGATAATTATTAATAATTCGATCTCAAAGATAGACTATCGAGTCCTTTCTTAAGCACATAAACTCGGTATAATATGCTGCCATCATTTTCATAAAGGTAATATCACGACTATGCGCTACCATACCTTTAACCAGAATCAGTTCGATGCAACCAAACAGTGCATGTTCCTTGGCGAACCTGTGAATGTCGCACGCTATGATATTCAACGTTATCCTGTTTTCGAAAAACTGATTGAAAAACAACTCTCTTTTTTCTGGCGACCAGAAGAAATTGATTTATCAAAAGACCGCATCGATTTTGCCCAACTTCCAGACCATGAAAAGCACATCTTTGTCTCAAATCTAAAATATCAAACGTTGCTTGATTCAGTTCAAGGACGCAGTCCTAACGTCGCCTTTTTGCCTGTTGTATCCATTCCAGAACTAGAAACATGGATCGAAACTTGGGCATTTTCAGAAACCATTCATTCACGCTCTTACACACATATTATTCGAAATATTTTTAATGATCCCGCCGAAGTGTTTGACGACATTGTTGTCAACACAGAAATTACTAAACGCGCAGTGAGCGTGACAGAACATTACGATGACTTTATAGAATACAGCATGTACTTCAATCTATTAGGGGAAGGCTCGCATAGCATTAACGGTAACACAATGATCATCAACCAACGCGAGCTGAAGAAAAAGCTGTATCTCACCATCACATCAGTCAATGTACTCGAAGCCATTCGTTTTTATGTTTCTTTCGCTTGTTCCTTTGCATTTGGTGAACGAGCCATGATGGAAGGCAATGCCAAAATCATTAAACTCATTGCCCGCGATGAAGCCCTACACTTATCGGGCACACAACAAATGCTAACACTCATGCGCGACAATAAAGATGATACTGAAATGGCAGAAATCGCAGCTGAATGTGAGCCACTGGTAATTGATATTTTTCGTCAAGCTGCAGAACAAGAAAAAGAATGGGCAGAATATCTCTTCGAGGGTGGAAGTATGATTGGACTCAATGCCGATATTCTCAAAGACTACGTTGAGTACATCACCAACGTCCGCGTCCGTGCTTTAGGCTACGAAAAGCTATTTGATCGCAGCAATACCAACCCATTACCGTGGATGAACGCTTGGCTATCAACTGACAATGTTCAGGTTGCACCGCAAGAAGTTGAGGTATCATCTTATCTCACAGGTGCTGTTGAAACAAAAATGGATTTAGATGATCTCAAAGGATTTTCACTATGACTCAAGCAAAACTCGAACTGATTAGCTTTAAACTTTGCCCCTTTGTACAACGTGCGGTGATTGTCCTCAAAGAAATCGGTACAAGCGTCCGTTGTCAGTGAATTAGGTGACTTATATCGTACCAACTTTGTGATGAAAAACGACGGCTATATTTGCCAGTTTTTATAATGACTTACAGACAGAGTCGGTTTTCAGCCAACTCTGTCTAATGGCCAAGTAACAACATGATCTTCTAAATCATCATCCTGCACACTGTCTTCCGATACCATTGGCATACCCGCGATACCAGCACCATAATCGTTAGTGCTGGTAGGACTACCTGTAACCAAAGGATGCCAAGCCAATAAAGGCTTATGCTCGTAAAGGCGACGATAGGCACAATCGGGCGGCATCCATTCTAAGTCTTCTAAGTTATCTTTACTGAGCTTAACGCAATCTGGTACATACTGCTGACGATTTACATAGTTCTTGCAACGCCCCGTATTACAATCCAATAGAGTACAAGCGACATCGGTAAAATAAATACGCTCTGTTTGAGCGTCCTGTATTTTAACCAAACAACATTTACCACAACCATCACACAAGCTTTCCCACTCATCATCATTCATGTCGCTTAATGCTTTACTTTCCCACCAAGGCTGATCCACTTTACGAGTTTTCATTTACTTATCTTCATATCATCATTTAATGCTCGCTATTATCAGACAATGCTATACTCAAAGTCACACTTTTTATTTAGGAGAATGAATCATGGCACTATCCCAACGCTATCACCCCCCTTCAATCCAACTACAAAAACATATTGAAGGTTTTTTCGCCATGCAAGACCCAAAGACGATTAACCACTATGTAAAGGCAGCGTTTTCATGAACGAAATCATCATCGGCATCGCAACATGGGGTATACCCGTCCTATTAGCCATTACCCTACACGAAGTTGCTCATGGATGGGCAGCACTCGCTTTAGGAGACAGAACGGCACAAATGCTTGGGCGACTCTCTCTCAATCCGATTAAACATATCGACCCCGTTGGCACGATTGCC